>CALDNV010000162.1:0-5177 GCA_937914605.1 uncultured Neisseria sp. | reverse complement strand
CCAACCAACCAACCAACCAACCAACCAACCAACCAACCAACCAACCAACCAACCAATTAGCCTAAGTGCAATCTTAAAAGATTCCAACTACAAACTTTCCCAATTCAGCACCAACCAAGTTGCCAAACTTGAATCTCAAATCAGCGAAAAAGTTGTCAAAGGCAAAACCAACTATTATTTGACCTGCCGTATCCGTAATAAAGAAATCAAATTAACACCCGAAGAAGTTGTCCGCCAACTGTATCTAATGATTTTGATGGATGACTATGGCTACCCTGCCGAACGCATTCAGTTGGAGTACGGTGTTACTTTTGGTCGGGACGACAGTAAACGGGCAGATATTGTTGTATTTGACAAAGATAATCCGAATGCTGCCTATATCATTGTCGAACTCAAAAAGCCTAAACTTAAAGATGGTAAAGAACAGCTCAAATCCTATTGCAACGCCACGGGCGCACCAATCGGTGTATGGACGAACGGCGATTCCATTTCTTTTTATCACCGCAAAGACCCAAATTATTTTGAAGATATTCCCGCATTGCCAAGAGTATCGGAAAAACTGTCTGACGTATTGAATGAAAAATACACCATCGATGACTTAATCCGAAAAGATAAGCTCGTCAATGAACGCAAATCATTGAAAGATTTGATTTTAGAAATGGAAGACGAAGTCTTGGCAAATGCGGGCGTGGATGTATTTGAAGAACTCTTCAAGCTGATCTTTACCAAGCTCTACGATGAAATGGAAAGCGGACGGAACAAAAAACGCTACTTGGCATTCCGCAACAGCGGTGATACTGAAATTGAATTGAAAAACAAAATCCAAGGTCTGTTTGAAAAAGCCCGTGAAAAATGGGAAGGCGTATTTTCCGAAGACAGCAAAATCCAGCTTACTCCTTCACATTTGTCCGTCTGCGTTTCTTCACTGCAAGATGTGAAGCTGTTCAACTCCAATTTGGATGTGGTGGATGAAGCTTTCGAATACCTGATTAACAAATCCAGTAAAGGTGAAAAAGGACAATATTTCACGCCGCGCTATGTGATTGATATGTGCGTAAAAATGCTCAATCCGACTGCTGATGAAACCATTATTGATACAGCAGCTGGCAGTTGCGGCTTTCCCGTCCACACAATCTTCCACGTTTGGGAACAGATTTTAAAAGCGCAAGGCTTGGAAAAAAGCCATTTGTTTACGAGCGAAGAAAAGCCTGCCGAATGCACCGATTACGTTACCAAGAAAGTTTTTGCTATCGATTTTGATGAAAGAGCAGTGCGTGTTGCCCGCACACTGAACTTGATTGCAGGCGACGGGCAAACCAACGTCTTGCATTTAAACACGCTGGATTGGGAGCGCTGGGATGAAAAAACCAAAGACGAAAACTGGCTCGATACTTACGGCAACGGTTGGAAAGGTTTGCGCAAACTCAGAAAGCAAAAAGACAGCAACCGCGATTTCGGTTTCGACATCCTGATGGCAAATCCGCCGTTTGCAGGCGACATCAAAGAAAGCCGTATTTTGGCGAAATACGAACTGGGGAAAAAGCCCAACGGCAAAGCCCAAACCAAAGTCGGGCGCGACATTCTCTTTATCGAACGCAACCTAGATTTCTTAAAAAAAGGTGGACGCATGGCAATCGTGTTGCCACAAGGGCGTTTAAACAACAGTTCCGACAAAGCCATCCGAGAATTTATTGCAAAACGTTGCCGCATCCTTGCTGTGGTTGGTTTACATGGGAACGTATTTAAACCACATACCGGCACCAAAACCAGCGTTTTATTCGTGCAAAAATGGCATGACACCCTTTGCCCGAAAGTGGAAGACTACCCGATTTTCTTTGCCACCATGCAAGAACCCAGCAAAGACAACAGCGGCGACAAAATCTTTGTCCGCAATGAAGACGGTACGCCCGTGCTGGATAGCCACGGGCATTTGATCGTCAAACACGACCTGTTCAACCACGACGGGAAAACAGGAGACGGTATTGCCGAAGCCTTTTTGGAATTTGCCAAAAAAGAGAAATTGTCTTTTGCGGGAAAGCCCTAAGCCCCTTTGATGCCGCGAAATATCAGCGGTTGTTGGAGGGGCTGGAGATTCAAGAGTTTAATTTAGCTTCAATTTTAAAACATGAAAATATACGATTAGAAGCAGAATTCTATACAAGCCAAACTGAATTATTTTCGGAGTATTTTTTAGGAAAAGATATTATTAAATCTTGTACCTATAATTCTATTTACGGAATGAATGCAGAAGGTAAAGGTTATCCTGCTATCAGAATGAATGAATTCGATGGTTTATTTACTGGAAAACCTACACAATTCGCTCACAATTTTTTACTAGAAGATTTTAAGAAACATCAATTAAAAGAAAATGATATTTTGATTTGCAGAACAAATGGAAATCCAAATCTAGTGGGAAAATCTGCTTTAGTCATGATAGATGAACCCTATGTCTATGAATCTCATTTATTTAAAATCCAGCCTAAACAAGAAATTATAAATTCTCATACTCTTGCTACATACTTGAATTGTAAATATGGAAAACAAGAAATTTTCCGTTATTCAATGCAAGGAAACCAATCTAACTTTAGTTTGGCAAAATTTAAGGAAATGAAAATACCTAAATTTTCATCTGCACTTCAAAAGGATATAAAAATACTCATTTCATCATCATTTGAAAAACTACAAAAATCCAAAGAAGCTTACCAAGCAGCACAAGATCTGCTTTTAGACCATTTAGGCTTAAAAGACTTTAATCTGCCCGCCCAAGCAGTCAATGTTAAATCCTTTTCCGACAGTTTTGGTAGATCGGGCAGGCTGGATGCGGAGTTTTATCAGGAAAAGTATGAAGGTTACCTGAAAAAGATTCAGGCTTATCCGTACGGTTGCGAACCGATAAGAACGGCTTGTAAATTGAAGGATGCGAATTACACGCCTAAAGATAATCAGACATACCGATATATTGAATTATCCAATATTGGAAATTTAGGGGAAATTACAGGGGCAAGCTTGGATTTAGGATGCAATTTGCCAAGCAGGGCAAGACGGAAAGTCAGTAAAAACGACGTGATTGTTTCAAGCATTGAAGGCTCGCTTGCCAGTTGCGCCATCGTATCGGAACAGCATCATCAGGCGTTATGTTCAACTGGCTTTTATGTGGTGTCGTCTGAAAAAATTAATTCGGAAACTTTGCTGATATTGTTTAAATCCGAGCCTATACAGCAGCTTTTAAAACAAGGTTGCTCAGGTACAATTTTGACGGCTATCAATAAAGACGAATTTTTGAACATTCCCTTACCTTTGGTTGATGCAAATATCCAAACCCAAATCGCCGATTTAATCCGACAATCCGACCGCTTGCGCCAAAAATCCCAAGCCCTGTTGGAAGAAGCCAAGCGTAAGGTGGAACAAGCGATTGAGGGGTAAGTTTTAGTTCATTGCCAAGTAAAAGGTCGTCTGAAAAATCTTCAGACGACCTTTTGTCTGCCTAAACGTTTCGTAATATATTTGTTATGATTAGACGCATAATTTCTAAAACACTATTAGGCATAATCTAACGATGGACAATTCATTCTACGGTCAGCTCAACGTTTTCCAAACCATCGCCCAAGAAGGCAGCATTTCGGCTGCAGCGCGCAAATTGGAAATCGCCGTACCTTCGGCGAGCCAAGCATTAAAGTTATTGGAGCAGAAAATCGGCGTGCCGCTGTTTCACCGTACCACGCGCAATATCCAGCTCACCGATGCTGGCAGGCAGCTTTTGGAACGTACTGAACAAGCCATGGCAACGCTGCATCAGGCTTTTGAGGAAGTGCGGAATTTTGGCGAGCAGGTGAGCGGAACGGTGCGGATTACCATGGCGCGAATAATGTATCAGCTTGTTTTGCGCCCGCATTTGGCGGAATTTCACCAACGCTATCCGCAAATTCAACTGGAAATTTCGCTAAATGACGGGCTTTCGTACCTGATTGAGGATGGTATCGATTTGGGTATCCGCTTCGGCAACCGTTTGGATGAAGGTATGGTTGCCCGAAAGCTGCTGAACGGCACGCAGGAAGGGCTGTACGTCAGCCAAAGCTACGCCGCGCAACACGGCACGCCGAAAACGTCCAAGGATTTGCCCGCCCACAAACTCATTGGCTATCGTTTTATCTCGTCCAACAAAATCGAGCCACTGGTGATTGCGCAAAACGGGCAGGAAACCGCCGTGGAAATGGATACGCCACTTATCTGCAACGATCCTGAAATCTTATTGGATGCCACCCGCCAAGGCCTGGGTATTGGGCGGGCGTTTACCCATAATATGCAGCAACAGCCCGACCATGCGGATTTTGTACCCGTGTTGCAAAAATATTGGCGGCAGTATCCGCCGTTGTATCTTTATTATCTGCAACACAGCCAGCGGACGAAAAAGGTGCAGGCGGTGATTGAGTTTTTGCTGGAGAAAACGGCGCAATACCGTTGAAGTTGGGCAGACTGAAAACGGACGAGGCGGGACGCGGCAAAGCTAAATTTCAAAAGCAGCCTGCACTTTGTTTTCCAAAGGTGCAGGCTGCTTTTTTATGTTTTAACTTCGTTGAAGCTACGTTTTCAGACGACCTACACCCGCAGCGCATCCATAATCAGTTTAAATACAAATAATAACGTACTAGGACAACAACTCAACCGGTTGCCATAATTTGAGGATATCTGCGACAATAATACATGTCATCTAAGTGATGTCGAGGTCGTCTGAAAATCGGTTTTCCAGTTTTCATACGACCTTTTCTTTGTGTTTAAACCGCTAAACAGTATTATCGAAAAGCAATAGAGATACCGAATAAAACCGATTTACTCCTGCCAGATAATCTCGTGTTTAGAACCATAAGTAATCTTTTTAATATCGTGGTCAAGAGCAATTTCTTTATCTAGCTTTCCTGAATATTTTGAACCTGCCAATTTTTGAAATAAAGTAATATTCAGCTCATCATTGTGGGAAGTTGTTTTGATATCTGAAATGCCCATTGCGCTATTGCCTAATAAACCTGTCAAATGAACCTGCCTATAATCCTTAGCTTCATTGACTGTAATTTTGAAATTTCCAATATCATCCAACTTGATTTCGTCATTGGCGAAAAAGCAGCCGGACAATATCAAGCCGGTAATACCCAGCATAGCCACCTTAATTTTCATCATCATTT
>CALDNV010000161.1:0-1512 GCA_937914605.1 uncultured Neisseria sp. | reverse complement strand
CATCTGACGCATAGTAATTTGAGACATTTTATTTCCTTGAAAGGGTTAAGAGCACACATTCAATCGCATAGAACTTGATAGGCTGCGCCTATTGTCAAGCACCCTTTGGCGAAAGTGGGCATAAGTTTTAAAAAATAGTGTGTTTCCGAAATGGAAAACTGACGGATTATAGCGGATAAGGGGTCGTCTGAAAAGGGATTTTATGCACTGCCGTCCTGTTTGCCGCCTTCTTGTCCGGCTGTACCTCGGCTTTGTTCGAATGCTTCTTTTTCCTGCTGCTTCATCAGGCGGTTGCGGCGGCGGATGGTGACGGTGAAAACGGTAAACGCGACGGGCAGGACTGCCCAAAAAATCAAATAAATCAAAGCGCGCGCGATGCTGGGCTGGGCGGCGGAATACATGACGGCGACGAAGAGGTAGCCGATAAGGACGATATGCCACATGGCGGAATCCTGTTTTGATGTTAACGGAGCGTTTATAATCGCCGTATTCTACAACAACACTCAAAAGGTCGTCTGAAATGAGGAATGAGGAAAAACACGCCCTGCGCCGAGAATTGCGCCGCGCCCGCGCGCAGATGGGGCATCAAGGGCGGTTGGCAGCGGGGCAAACGATTAACCGCCTGCTCAAACGTTATATCAAGAAGGGACGGAAGATCGGCGTGTATTGGCCGATGGGCAGCGAGCTGCGGCTGGACGGCTTTGTGCGTGCGGCACAAAAACGTGGCGCCAAACTCTATCTGCCTTATATCGAACCGCATTCGCAGCGGATGTGGTTCACGCCCTATCCTGCCGACGGGGCGAAACAAGAACGCAAACGCGGCAGGGCGAAGCTGCATGTACCGCAGTTTTCGGGACGCAAAATCCGCGTACACGGTTTATCGATATTGTTTGTCCCGATTGTCGGCATGGACCGCGAAGGCTACCGCTTGGGGCAGGCTGGCGGCTATTACGATGCGACGCTCGCAGCGATGAAATACCGTTTACAGGCAAAAACCATAGGCGTAGGCTTCGCTTGTCAACTGGTTGACACGCTGCCGCGCGAACCGCACGACCTGCCGCTGGACGGGTTTGTATCGGAGTCGGGCGTGCTGGTGTTCAAACATCATTAATCAATAGCTTTCAGACGACCTCAAACATGCCGTCCGTTAAGACACTATAAAAGGTCGTCTGAAAACTCAAATCTTCAAATACAAAGGAAACCTCATGGCTGATTTTTCATCTGTTCCCGTTTTGTCCTTCGACCGCGTCCGTCTCGAGCCTTTGACGGCGGCACACGAAGCCGGTTTGCGCGAAGCAGTTTGCGACGGCGAAGTTTGGAAGCTGAACGTAACCAGCGCACCCGAACCCGACCAAGTGGCGGACTACATCCGCACCGCCACACAAACCCGCCTCGCCTTTGCCGTCATCGACGAAGACACGGGCAAAATCGTCGGCTCGACTTCGCTTTACCACATCGACCCCGCCATCCCCCGCCTCTACATCGGTTTCACATGGTATGCCCTGTCGGCAC
>CALDNV010000160.1:0-4124 GCA_937914605.1 uncultured Neisseria sp. | reverse complement strand
GCCCCAAGCGTTCGGAATCAGAGTCCGCACGACCTCGTCGCCTTCGGCAAGGCGGTGTCGTCCCAAATAGGCGAACAAATCGCTGTGGGTGGCAAGAAACAGGCTTTCGACCGTGTCGCGTTCGACTTGGTCAAGCTCGTGATAAGGCTTCATCCGGCTGTTTTTCTTCATGCGTACCTCTCCAATCATGGCAAGTTGGCCGCCCATCAGGCGGTTGTGGGGAAAATCTTCAAGCGCGACGGGCATTTTGCGCGCCCAGTTGGGATAACCCTCGGAAACGCCCGGCACATTCAGGTTGTCGCTCATGCCCAGCAGGTTTTCCAGCTGCACCGCATACAGTTTGCTGCGGCTCATGGCGGCATACTGGTGCAAGGCGGTTAACAGCGTTTCATCAATTTCAGACGACATCTCGGCGTCGGCAGGCAGGCAGTCTGCGTGTTTCAACTTATCGAACAAATCCGCCTTATCGTGTTCGCGCGCTTCCAAGGTCGTCTGAAAAGTTTCCGCATCGGGAATCGTACCCAAGCGGAACATCAAATCCAAATCCTTGCCCGTCCAATAGCCCGCCAAGGGCGCAACATCGTGCGTACTGACCACCGTAATCGCCTGTTCGGGATATTCTTCGGGTAATTCAAAGCCGTGCCAGCCTTTGCTGAAATACACGACCTTATAAGAAAACACCTGATAACGGTTTAGCAAATAACGCGCTTGGTCGGGTACCGTCCCCAAATCCTCGCCGATGACCACGCATTGATTCCGCCGGCTTTCCAAAGCCAGGATGGCAAACATCATATCTGCGTCGTAATGCACATACGCGCCAAAGTCCGCCGTCTCGCCCGCGACCCACCACAGACGGCACAAAGCCATCACATGATCAATGCGCAAGATACCGTAAAGCCGCATATTTTCACGCAACAATCGGACGAACTTCTCATAACCCGCGTGCTTCAACATCATCGGATTGAGCGGCGGCAAATCCCAGTTTTGCCCCGTCGGGCTGAACGGGTCGGGCGGCGCGCCGACCGCCATATCCATACAATAATCGGCGCGGTTGAGCCAAGTATCCGCGCTGCCGCGTGCCACGCCGACCGCCAAATCGCCGTAAATTCCGAGCTTCACGCCGCGCGCTGCAGCCGCCTCGTTCACTTCGCGCAACTGCTCCGCGCAAAGCCATTGCAGCCACATATAAAAACGGATTTCGTGCCGATGACCCTGTGCAAATCTTTGAACTGCCTCGCCATGCGGATCATGAAACTCCGCCGGCCAAGACAGCCAACCCACTTCGCCGGAGCGGTTGTAATACTGATCCAACGCCTCAAACAAACCGAAGCCTTCCAAAGCCCCGCCACGTTCTTCGACAAAGGCGTCAAATGCCGCCCGCTCTTGTTCGGCGGCTTCGCATCCGTCGTTTTCAAACGCGTCAAACGCCTTCTGCAAAGCATCGCGCTTGAACGCCCAAACCGCCGTATAAGCGACGGTTTCCGTAATCCGCAACGCCGCAATGCGCTGGCAGATATTCGGCTGCTTGAGCCAGTTTTTCAGCTTTTCGTTGTAAGAGAATGCGCCGACCTTCTCCACATCCAGATAAATCGGATTGAGCCATTCGCGCGAAGACGGGCTGTACGGGCTGGCAAAAGCAGGCTTGGCGCTGAAAAGCGCGTGCAGCGGATTGATGCCGACGAAATCCAGTTGCTTATCCGCCGCAAACGCCATCAAATCGAGCAAATCGGTGAAATCCCCGATGCCCCAGTTCCGTTGCGAACGCAGGCTGTACAAATGCGTTGTCAGCCCGTTCATGCGCAAACCGTGTTCCAGCATTTTCGGCTGATAAACCGACTGCGGTGCAACCACCAGCCGCACCTTGCGGATGCTGCCTTCCACTTCCGCAGACAAAGTGTAATAGCCGCAAGCCAAAGCCGGCAGCGCAACCCAAAGCACGCCGTCTTCGCCATGGTTCAACGCCAAAACCTGCCGTCCGCCCGCTTCGTCTTCCAAGCAAACTTCAGCCGCGCCATGAAACTCGGTGAGCAGTCGCAAAGACTCCCGACCGTTTTCATGCGCCACCAAAGTATCCGCATAAAGGTCGTCTGAAAAACCGTCCTGCTGCAAAGCCTTAATAATCCCTTCCAAAACCTCGGGCTTGGTCGCATGATAAATTCCACCGATGTCGTGGAAACCCAAATCAATACCCAAGCCTGCAGCCTGCTCTTCCAAATGTTCGCTCATGACACAATTCGCCTGTTTACAATAAACCGAATCTTAATATAAATAAGATTGAATGTTTCCCATAATTCAGAGAAAACAACCCTTCAGACCAGAATTTCCCTGCTTAGTTTGACTTATCCCAAAATTTTGATTGATGACTCTAAAGACATGCTGACAAAACGGCGAGAAAATTTCTATTATCATAATATTCTAAATAGTAGACATCTTTTTCGTTGTTTCTGCAGCAAACCTAAGTATTTCTCATTTAATCTCTGAAATTCGTTTTTCGTAAGATTTAAATAAGTTTTCCAAGTAATAATTTATCGAGGAACTTCCATAAAACCCAATATTGTCATACAGTTTCATTGCAAAAAACGATTTGATTTGTTTCTTCCATATATGAAATAAATTCCAAAACATTCGTTAACATACTTTTTTGAATTACGACAGAAGTTTTAACTTGTAAATTCCATAAGATTAAAATAATATACAGAAAATTTTTCACCAGCCCTTCTTTTCATCTGAGATTATTACTTATGTTAAAACAAGCTATTTTACTGACTGCTCTGATTGGTGCGCTTACCGGCTGTACTTACGGCCATATGCACTACTCACCATCCTATGAACAAGAAGCTACCATGCGTGCCGACTCCCGCCGCGTTCAAGCTGACGAACGTGCAGAACGTGCAGAGCGCCGCCGCGAGCGCCGTCAAGAAATGATGGATGAAGCCGACGCTATCAACCGCGCAAACCGCAATAACCGCATCTACATCCTTCACTGATCACCGGTCCTTACGGATTATTGGATTCCTAATACTTATATTTCAAACAGGTAACATCATGAAAAATAAAATCGCAGCCCTGCTCCTGACTTCTTTCGTTATCACCGGTTGCTCTGCCCCCGGAGGCTCCGTAGGCGATTTGGCTATCGGTAGCGACTCTGCAGCCATCAAAGCTGGCCGCAACCGCGAATCTGCACAACTCTCCCGTGCCGAGCTGGAACAACACCGCCGTCAACGTACCAATGTTTCAGAAGAGTTGGCATTGGAACGTGAAAAACGCCAAGACAAACGTGACCAAGTCAACGGTGCAATGGGTACCGCAGCCAATGCAGTCGGTTTGATTGGCGGTATCGCAGGTACTGCCGCTTTGATCAAAGCTTGGTTCTAATTTAGCAGGTATTCGTAAAAACGACCGGTACAGCGTATCGGTCGTTTTTCTTATTCCTTCAAAGGCTAATTGAGTTTAAACTTTCTAAATACCGCAATTTAAAACTCATTCATCCTTTATAAAGATAAAGTCATAAACAAAACCTAAAAGGTCGTCTGAAAACCCAAACCAGTTTTCAGACGACCTTTATCTATTAAATACCATCAAGCCGCTTTGCGGTGGTAATGCCGTAGTGCGTGTTCTTTGCGCCGACCGCTACTGAATGCGGATACCCGTTTCAGGTAGCCGATGACGCGGGTGCCGTAGTCGATGTCGTGCGAGCCGCAGGCGGAACAGGCGTGCAGGGTGCGTTTGTCGATGTGGCCGCATTCGTTGCAGATGGTGATGCGCACGTTCACGCAGAAGTAGTTGCAGCCGGTTTGCGCGGCGATGTCCAAGAGCGAGCGGTAGCCGGATTCGGGCAGGGCTTCGTCAAGGTTCAGGTGCAGCGCGGAGCCGCCGTCGAGCCAGTCCACCAGTTCTTTGCCGTGCAGCAGGAATTTGTCGAGCGCGTTGATTTCTTCGTCTTCAACGACGTAGAAATAGGAGTTGTAGCATTCGCGGCTGACTTTGTAGCCGTCGGCTTTGTCCCATTTGGCGTTTTTCACGCCGAGGTTTTCGGCGGGGACAAACTCGGTATTGAACTTCACGCCATAGTGTTTGCTGGCGGCTTGGTTGGCTTCGAATATGGTTTTCAGACGACCTTGGAC
>CALDNV010000159.1:0-8618 GCA_937914605.1 uncultured Neisseria sp. | reverse complement strand
GATAGTACATAAGGGCGTTGGCAACGCCGTATCATTGCAATTTTAATCCACTATATCGGGAATCCGCTTGAAGCCGATATGGCTTCATCAATACGGATTTTATCCGTTCTCGGGGCAAAGGTCGTCTGAAAATCGGATTTCGGGTTTTCAGACGACCTTTGCCGTTCTTTACGCGCTGAATTTCCGTCCGCATTCCACATCCTGCCTTGCGGATAAAGGGGAACGGTCAATGCGGCGCGGATAGAGGTTTTGGCTATATCCAAAGCATCAGGAGTTATTTAGCCTGCGTCAGCCCGTTTGTTAAAATCCGTCATTCTGCCGTTTGATTGAACGGCATTTTCCAATAGAAACAAACAATAACCATGACCCACACACAGCAAAAATCCCCCAACCTTTGGCTGGTAATCGCCGCTGCCGCCGCCATCCTGCTGATTACCATCGGCATGCGCATGACTTTGGGACTGTTTGTCCGTCCCGTCGTCGACTCTACTGAGCTGAGTATCCAAGAGTTCAGCCTGATTATTGCCGTTTTCCAATTGATGTGGGGCGTGTCCCAGCCGCTTTCCGGCGCGCTTGCCGACCGCTTCGGCGCGTTTAAGGTTTTGGGCGGCGGCGCGTTGCTGTTGGTTTGTGCCTGCCTGATGGTGCCGCAGATGCCGACTTATTGGGGGCTGATGCTGGCAATCGGGCTGCTTTTTGCATTCGGAACGGGCGCGGGCGGTTTCTCCATCATCATGGGGCAGGTTGCGGCGAAAGTACCGCCGCACAAACGCGGTTTGGCTTCGGGGCTGGTCAACGCGGGCGGTTCGGCGGGGCAGTTTCTGTTTGCACCGCTGGTGCAGGGTTTGCTGGTGCTGCCCGCTGTCGGCTGGACGGGGACGTTTTATGTTTGGGGCGGGATTGCGCTTTTAATCCTGCCGATTTCGTGGTGGCTGGCGGGCGGCAAAAACGCTGTCGCCACGCACCACACGTCGTCTGAAAACGGGCAAACGCTGGGGCAGGCGGTCAAAGCGGCGTTTAAAGACCGCAGCTACATCCTGCTGCACTTGGGCTTTTTTACCTGCGGTTTCCACATCGCGTTTTTGGTAACCCACCTGCCCAACGAAATCGCGCTCTGCGGCCTGCCCGCTTCGGTCGCTTCGGCTTCGATTGCGATTATCGGTCTGGCGAACATCGCGGGCTGCATTTTTTCGGGCTGGTGTACGGGGCGGTTTTTGGGCAAATACGTTTTGTTCGGACTCTACGCCTCGCGCGTGGCGATGGTGTTGATCTACCTTGCCGCCCCGAGAACCGACGTCAATTTCTACATTTTCGCCGCCGCGCTGGGCTTCACTTGGCTCGCTACCGTCGCTCCGACCGCTGCGATTACGGGCAAACTGTTCGGCACGCGCTATCTGGCGACGTTGTTCGGACTGACGATGTTGAGCCATCAAATCGGCGGTTTTTTAGGCTCGTATATCGGCGGCATCGTGATTTACCGGTTCAACGATTACGGCTGGATGTGGTATGCCGACGCGGTGTTGGCGGGAACGGCGGCTTTGCTGAATCTGCCGATACGCGAAAAGAAACCGGCGTAAACCGCTGCGACGCAACCAAGACAGGTCGTCTGAAAACGAAGAAAACGGTTTTCAGACGACCTTTTTTCCGCCGTTACATCAAGTCAATTCAAAAGAGGCGTGGGCGAAGCGGCAAAATCGGCTAGAATAGGTCTGGGAAACCGGAGGTTCGGCGACAGGCAGCTTGAAACCGTCAACCGCCTACATTCCGTCCCGCCGCGCACTGTCCACCTTCCCGTCCGTACCGTTTTCGAGTGGAATACATGAATCGTTGGTTTTACACGCAATTATGGCGCATCGCGCCGCCGCTTATCCGCCACTATCTCAAAAAGCGCGCCGCCAAATCGCCCGCCTATCTCTACCATTGGGGCGAGCGTTTCGGCGAGCCGTTTGACCGGCCTGTGCAGCATCCGATTTGGGTGCATGCCGTATCGGTTGGCGAAACCCGTGCCGCGCAGCCCTTGGTGGAAGCACTGCGCCGCCATTTCCCCGACGCGCCGCTGCTCATGACCCAAATGACGCCGACCGGACGCGCTGCCGCGAAAGAACTGTTCCCCGACGCGCAATGCCGTTACCTGCCTTACGACAAACCCGAATGGGTCGCCCAATTCCTGAAGGAACACCGCCCCCTGTTCGGCGTACTGATGGAAACGGAAATCTGGCCCAACCTCATGCACGCCTGCGCCGACGCGCACGTCCCCCTGTTTCTCGCCAACGCCCGCCTGTCTGAAAAATCGCAGCGCGGCTATTTGAAAATCCGCAACCTGTTCGAGCCTGCGCTGCAAACCTTAAGCGGCTGTTTCGCGCAAACCGCCGAAGACGCGGAGCGGCTGCACTTGATCGGCGCGTCCAACGTCCATGTCTGCGGCAACACCAAATACGATATTTCCCCGCCCGAACGGATGCGCGCGCTGGCGGCGGCCTTCCGCGAACGCATAGGCACGCGCCCCGTCGCCGTCTGTGCCAGCACCCGTTTTTACAAAGATCAAGACGAAGCGGCGCTCTTGCTCGAAGCATGGAAAAAATATACCGGCGATGCCTTGCTGGTCGTCGTTCCACGCCATCCGGAGCGTTTTCAGACGACCTTTGAAACGGCGCAGGCATTGGGTTATACCGTTCAAAAACGCAGCGACAACCTGCCGGTTTCCCGGCAAACCCAAGTCTGGGTGGGCGACAGCATGGGCGAACTCTTTGCCTACTACCTCAGTTCGGATGTCGCCTTTGTCGGCGGCAGCCTCGTGGACAGCGGCTGTCAAAACATCATCGAGCCGATAGCCTGCGGCATTCCGACCGTGTTCGGCTTTTCTACCTACAACTTTGCCGCCGCCTGCCGCAGCGCGCTGGAAGCCCAAGCGGCGGTGCAGGTGCAGAATGCGGACGAATGGCGCACTTTCGTCTCAGCCTGTTTGGAAAACCCGAGCGAGCGCAGCCATTTCGCCCAACAGGCGGCACGCTTCGTCGCCGGCCATCAAGGCGCCAGCCGTCGGATGGCGGACGAAATCGCCGCGTCCGTGCGCCATCTGACGCGCGAAGAGGCGTAAGGACAAACCTGCCTTCCCCCAAACGAAAGGTCGTCTGAAAACCCGAATTTAGGTTTTCAGACGACCTTTTTGTCTTGTGGACGGATTGCCGCGAATCAGGCAGCGTCGCCCGCACTGCCCTGACGGCAAGCCATTCCGCCTTATAGTGGATTAAAATTGCAATGATACGGCGTTGCCAACGTCCTTATGTACTAACCGTACACGGCGGGCGTTGCCGCCTTGTCTCATTTTTATTTTAATCCACTATATTTCGCCATTTCCGCGAACACTTGATGCGCGGTGGCGATGGTTTCGTCAATCAGCTCGGGCGTGTGCGCGGCGGAGACGAAGCCTGCTTCGTAGGCGGACGGGCCGAAGGCGGTGTTGCGGTCGAGCATGCCGTGGAAGAAGCGTTTGAAGGCGTCGATATTGGAACGCGCCATGTCGCCGTAGTTTTGCGGGGCATGGGCGGCGAAATACAGGCCGAACATACCGCCCACGCTGTCGGCGGTGAACTCGATGCCGTGTGCTTTGGCGGCGGCGGCAAGCCCGTCGGCGAGGCGGCGAGTCAGGACGGTCAGGTTTTCGTAGAAGCCTTCGCGCTGGATGATTTCAAGCGTTTTCAAGCCGGCGGCGACGGCAATCGGGTTGCCTGATAATGTGCCTGCCTGATACACGCCGCCCAGCGGGGAAATACATTCCATGATGTCTTTGCGTCCGCCGAACGCGGCAAGCGGCATACCGCCGCCAATGACTTTGCCCATCGTAGTCAGGTCGGGCGTGATGCCGTGCAGCGACTGCGCGCCGCCGAGCGCGACGCGGAAGCCGGTCATCACTTCGTCGTAAATCAACACGGCGCCGTGTTTTTTGGTCAATTCGCGCAAGGCTTTGACGAAAGCTTCGGTCGGGCGGACCAGGTTCATATTGCCGACGAAGGGTTCGAGGATGACGCAGGCGATTTCGTCGCCGTTGCGGGCGAACGCTTCTTCAAGCTGGGCAATGTTGTTGTATTCGAGGACTAAGGTGTGTTTGGTAAAGTCGGCGGGAACGCCTGCGGAAGACGGGTTGCCGAAGGTGAGCAGGCCGCTGCCGGCTTTGACGAGCAGGCTGTCGGAATGGCCGTGGTAGCAGCCTTCGAATTTGATAATTTTGTCGCGTCCGGTAAAGCCGCGGGCGAGGCGGATGGCGGTCATGGTCGCTTCGGTGCCGGAGCTGACGAGGCGCAGCCGTTCGACGGACGGCATGATTTTGGCGATTTCTTCGGCGATAACGATTTCGCCTTCGGTGGGCGCGCCGAACGACAAACCGCCCAACGCGGCTTCACGCACGGCTTCGATGACTTCGGGGTGTGCATGTCCGACAATCGCGGGCCCCCACGAACCGACGTAATCGGTGTAGCGTGTGCCGTTTTCGTCCCAAACATACGCGCCTTCGGCTTTTTTGATGAAGCGCGGCACGCCGCCGACGCTGCCGAATGCGCGGACGGGGGAATTCACGCCGCCGGGGATGATGGCTTTGGCGCGGTCAAACAGGATTTCGTTACGGTTCATAGCGGGTTCTTTCTGAGGTCGTCTGAAAAATAAGCAGTATTTTATCATCAGATTGCCCGAGCCAGCCGTTTCAGACGACCCCGAAAGCCCAACAAACCGCCACGGCGCAACGTCGTATCTGAAAACGAAAATTGTTCTGTAAAAACAATCACTCTGTTCATATTTGAAGCGTTTGTGCTATAATCCGCACCCATTTATACCATAAAGAAAACATCATGTTACGCGGATTCATTTTAATGCTTACCCTTTTGGTTTCCACCGTCTCCTACGCCGCCCAGCGCAAGCTGCCGAGCGATATGGACGCGGCGGTTTTGAAACAGGTCGAACTGCCTTATCTGAAAGTGAGCCGTGGCGGCTTCTCATGGACGCGCCTCTTGACGCTGGGCCTTGCCGACGGCAATTCCGCCAAGCTGCAGATTACCCGTTTCACCAAAATCCACGACGAAAACGACCGCTTCATCCCGATGGGGCGGCTGGCGGGTAAAACCGGCAAAACCATCGCCTTCAAACACAACGACACCAACGCCCTCGTGCGCGAAGTGTGGGTTTTGACCGACGACGAAGCCTCCCGTTTTACCGCGCAAAAAGAAGTCCGCGACGAGATTAAGCAAGACGCGCAATAAGCCGCCGCCTGCCCGTTTCAGACGACCCAAACACACACCGCGTGGTTGGCTGTTGCAGCCGCAGCAGCGCAACCGCGCATTTTTGCGCCCTGACGAATCAGTGTTTCAGACGACCTGCCAAGCCTTCCCCAAGGTCGTCTGAAACCGAGATTTCCATAACAATCAGCCCCGCAATTACGGGCTACCTGAGAAAGACACAAACCATGAAAAAAGTATTTATCCGCACCTTCGGCTGCCAAATGAACGAATACGACAGCGAAAAAATGCTTGCCGTACTCGCCGAAGAAAACGGCGGCATCGAACAAGTGACCGAAGCTGACGAAGCCGACATCATCCTCTTCAACACCTGCTCCGTGCGCGAAAAAGCGCAGGAAAAAGTGTTCTCCGACTTAGGCCGCGTGCGCCCGCTCAAAGAAAAAAATCCCGACCTCATCATCGGCGTTGCCGGCTGCGTCGCCTCCCAAGAAGGCGAAAACATCATCAAACGCGCGCCTTATGTGGACGTCGTCTTCGGCCCGCAAACGCTGCACCGCCTGCCCAAAATGATTGTGGATAAAGAAACCAGCGGCCTGTCGCAAGTCGATATTTCCTTCCCCGAAATCGAAAAATTCGACCATCTGCCGCCCGCCCGCGTCGAAGGCGGCGCAGCATTCGTATCCATCATGGAAGGCTGTTCCAAATACTGCTCGTTCTGCGTCGTCCCCTACACCCGCGGCGAAGAATTCTCCCGCCCGCTGAACGACGTTTTGACCGAAATCGCTAACCTTGCCCAGCAAGGCGTGAAAGAAATCAACCTCTTGGGACAAAACGTCAACGCCTATCGCGGCGAAATGGAAGACGGCGAAATCTGCGACTTCGCCACCCTGCTGCGCATCGTCCACGAAATCCCCGGCATCGAGCGTATGCGCTTCACCACCAGCCACCCGCGCGAGTTTACCGACTCGATTATCGAGTGCTACCGCGACCTGCCCAAGCTGGTGTCGCACCTGCACCTGCCGATTCAAAGCGGTTCCGACCGCGTATTGAGCGCGATGAAACGCGGCTACACCGCCTTGGAATACAAATCCATCATCCGCAAACTGCGCGCCATCCGCCCCGACTTGTGCCTGAGCAGCGACTTCATCGTCGGCTTCCCTGGCGAAACCGAGCGCGAGTTCGAGCAAACCCTGAAGCTGGTGAAAGACATCGCTTTCGATTTGAGCTTCGTCTTCATTTACAGCCCGCGCCCCGGCACACCTGCCGCCAACTTGCCGGACGACACCCCGCACGCCGAAAAAGTGCGCCGCCTCGAAGCCCTGAACGAAGTCATCGAAGCCGAAACCGCCCGCATCAACCAAACCATGATCGGCACCGTACAACGCTGTCTGGTCGAAGGCATCTCCAAAAAAGACCCCGACCAGCTCCAAGCCCGTACCGCCAACAACCGCGTGGTCAACTTCACCGGCACGCCCGACATGATCAACCAAATGATCAATTTGGAAATCACCGAAGCCTACACCTTCTCCCTGCGCGGCAAACCGGTCGAAGCGTAAAGCCGTTCCGCCATAGCAAAGGTCGTCTGAAAACCTGTATCTTGGTTTTCAGACGACCTTTTCATATCTTGGGCAAGTTCAGAAATACTTAGTGTTTAAAAACGTACTTTAATTGACTTGTTCTACCAA
Organism: uncultured Neisseria sp.; assembly: GCA_937914605.1. Lineage (GTDB taxonomy): Bacteria > Pseudomonadota > Gammaproteobacteria > Burkholderiales > Neisseriaceae > Neisseria. The sequence continues at coordinate 1,708 of CALDNV010000159.1, read as the reverse complement.
AAAATCCACAAAAGCCCGGATTTTCGGGCTGACAGCATTGTCGCCGTAATAGACGGCGTAAAACGGTTTGGCTTCGTTCAAGGCGCGGTCGGGCAGGAGTTCGTGCAGGTGTCCCGCTGCGATATCGGCGGCGACGGTGAAATCCGACAGGCAGGCGATGCCGTTGCCTTCCAGACACAGGCGGCGGATGGTTTCGCCACTGTTGGCGGACAGTTGCGGCACGGCGGCGTAGGGCGTGTGGCCGGTATCGGCAAACGGCCAGTTGTTCAGGGTTTTGGGCTCGGAGAAGCCGATGAGGGTGTGCTGCGACAGGTCGGCGACGGTTTGGGGCGTGCCGTGACGGGCGAGATAATCGGGCGCGGCAACGAGTTTCAGACGACTGTCAAACAGATGGCGGGCGCGCAGGGCGGAGTCGTGCAGGCTGCCTGCGCGGATGGCGATGTCCACGCGCCGCTCGATGAGGTCGATGTAGCCTTCGGACGAGGTGAGCAGCAGCGACACCTGCGGGTAGCGTTCGCAGAACGGACGTACCAGCGGGGCGACGAGGTGCAGCAGCGTGGGCGTGGCGGAATCCACCCGAAGCACGCCCTGCGGCGCGCCGCCTGCGGAGAGGATTTCGGCTTCGGCGGCTTCGATGTCGTGCAGTATCTGCCGCGCGCGCTCGAAAAAGCGGCAGCCTTCTTCGGTAAGCCGCAGTTGGCGCGTGGTGCGGTTGAGCAGGTTGGCGGAGAGTTTGTCTTCCAGCCGCTTCACGGTACGGCTGACGGCGGAGTTGGCCAGCCCGAGCCGTTCTGCCGCGCGGCTGAAACTGCCGCTTTCCACCACCTGCACGAACACGGCCAGTTCGTCCGAATGGGTTTTCATTATTGCTTTTCCTAGAAAAGTGTTTTGCAATTATTGCTGTTTTCATTATAAAGCATCGGGGTACAATAATGCTTTTTCAACGCAAATATTTGAGGGACCAACATGAATATTCTGTTAATTGACGGCGGCCAACATTTCGGCCATTCCGCCGGCCGCCTGAACCACACGCTGCACCAAACCGCACGCGACACGCTGACCGCACTCAGCCATGCGGTGAAGGAAACCGTGATTGAAGCAGGCTACGACAAAGATGCCGAAGTGGAAAAATGGCTGTGGATGGACGCGGTGGTTTGGCAGATGCCCGGCTGGTGGATGGGCGAGCCGTGGACGGTGAAAAAATATATCGATGAAGTGTTTACCGCAGGCGTGGGCGAGAACAAGCTGGTGGCCAACGACGGCCGCCACCGTGTAAACCCGACGGAAGGCTACGGCACGGGCGGCTTGCTGCATGGCAAAAAACACATGATTTCATCCACTTGGAACGCGCCGATTGAGGCGTTTACCCGCGAAGGCGATTTCTTTGAGGGCGCGGGCGTGGACGGCGTGTACCTGCATTTCCACAAGGCCAACGAATTCCTCGGCACCACGCGCCTGCCCTCGTTCATCTGCAACGATGTGATCAAGAATCCGCAGGTGGAGCGGTATTTGGCGGATTATCGGGCGCATTTGGAGAAGGTGTTCGGTAAAGTATAGTCGAGATGGCCGGCCTGATTGCCGATACGGTATCTGCTATCCGCCGTATCGATGTAGGTAGGCTGGCTATACGCAGAGTATTTGATATTCTTGTACACCAAATATAGTGGATTAAATTTAAATCAGGACAAGGCGACGAAGCCGCAGACAG
>CALDNV010000158.1:0-8612 GCA_937914605.1 uncultured Neisseria sp. | reverse complement strand
TGTACTGTCTGCGGCTTCGTCGCCTTGTCCTGATTTAAATTTAATCCACTATAGCAGCAACGTCTTTATCCCAAATGTGGGTGCAGAGCTTCTCGAAAAATCTTGGCGGGTTGTCTGGCTGAATCTGTTTTCTGTTTTTCTTTGATATGGCGGGTTCTTTGAAAGGATTTGTTTTCAGACGACCTCTTCTTCCAAATCGCCTTCACGGGTTTCGCGCAGGTGTTCGCGCAGGCGTTGGAGTTCGTGTTTGTCCAGCCACTTGCGGCGGCTGCGTTGCAGGAGGATGACGAGTGCGGAAATTTCGTTGCGCATATTGGTGCTGAGCCAGAGGAAGCCTTGCCATTCGTAATGGAGGCGGGCGGCGAGTTTGCCCAGCTCGGGATTGATGGCGGTGTCGATGCGGATGCGGCGGGCGTAGTGGCCTTTGATGAGGCGGACGGTCAGGCGCAGGTCGCGTTGGAGGCGGTTGAAATGGCGGTCAAGGAGGCGGATTTCGTGTTCGTTGAGTGTGGGGGCTTGCAGCTTGGCGGCGGTGGTGAGGAGCAGCTCTGTGGTGTTGACGATTTTGCGGTGGGCGTGCTGCATGGCTTCCATCATGGCGGAGCTGATGTGGCTTTCGCCCGAGGTGGCGGCGAGGTGGCTGCGGCTTTTGACCATGCGGGCGTTGATTTTGCGCATTTTCACCATATTTTGCTCCAGCCGCTCGCGGGTCATGCGTTTGCCGTTGCTGATTTCGGCAATCATTTTGCCGCATTCGGTCAGGTTGTCGGCAAGCATGAACCGCCACATCAGCGTGGAACGAAGGGGGAGGAGTTTGGCGGAGACAATGGCGATGGCAGCGCCGATGAGGACGTTCATGGCGCGCATAAGGCCGCTGTCGAGCCAGTTGTTGCTGTTGTCGCCGATGAGCATACACATGGTCAGTCCGGCAAGCATGGGGACGTAGCCGTTTTTGCCGACCGCACCCCAGCCTGCGGCTGCGCTGGCGGTACCGACGGTCAGGTAAAAGAGGATGCCGCCGTGGAAGTAGTGTTGGTTGAGCCACAACAGGGTCAGGCCTGCGCCCAAACCGATGACGGTACCGAGCATGCGTTCGACGGCTTTGGAGTAAATCGCGCCTTGAAATTGGAGCATGCCGAGGACGACGAAGACGGTCATGCCTATCCATTCGCCGTGTTGGAGGTGGAGGAGTTTGGCGAGCAGGGTAGAAAACAGTACGGCCAGTCCGAGCCGGACGGCGTGTATGTGGCGGCGGTAGCGGTAGCGTTCGTAGGAATTGAGCCAGCGTTTGACGAAGCGTTCGCGTTGTGAGGCGTTCATGATTGGGGCTATCTTGTTGAGATTTTTGGGTTTATCGGGCGGTATTGTAACGGGAATCGATAGGGAGATACAGGTTTCTGAATAAAGGATTTTCGGCTGGGCTGAAACGGATTGGTTTGGGAAGATAAAGCTAAGGTCGAGCCGTCATTGCATTAAATATTTTCGGTAAAAGGCAAAAGGTCGTCTGAAACGCTGTATGGTGTTTCAGACGACCTTTTTAACCGGGCTATGGGTTTACCAAATATCGGATTTGATTTTGCGTTTCAAGCCCGGATGTTCGGAAAGTTTGAAGACGGGGTCTTTGCCCATTTTCAGTTTCGCCGTGTAGTCCCTCAACAGCAGGAAGGCAAGCGGAGAGAGGATCAGGATGGCGACCAGGTTAATCCATGCCATCGTACCCATCGCCATATCCGCCATATCCCAAATCAGCGGGACGTTGGCGACTGCGCCGAAATATACCCAGCCCAAAACGAGCATACGGAACAAAGCGGTCAGCAGCCAATGGTTTTTGATGAACTGCACATTGGATTCGGCGTAGGCATAGTTGCCGATGACGGTAGAGAAGGCAAACATAAACAGAATGATTGCCAAGAAATCTGCGCCCCATGCACCGACTTGGCTGATAATCGCTGCTTGGGTCAGCTCTGCGCCGTTCAAATCGCCGTAAGGTTGTTGGTAAACCAAAACGATAAACGCCGTGCAGGAGCACACGATAATCGTATCGACGAATACGCCCAGCATTTGAATCATACCTTGGGAAACAGGGTGTTTGACTTCGGCTGCCGCGGCGGCGTTAGGCGCAGAACCTTGACCTGCCTCATTGGAATACAGGCCGCGTTTGATACCGATCATCATGGTTTGCGAAATCAAACCGCCGAGCAGGCCGCCGCCGGCAGCTTTAAAGTTGAACGCGCTGTCAAAAATCTGACCGAAGACGTGAGGAATCAGGCTGATGTTTGTGATGATGATGTAGAGCGCCATCAGCAGATATAAAGTCGCCATCAGCGGAACAAGCATTTCGGCAAAGCGGGAAACGCGGCGGATACCGCCGAAAATAATCGGCGCAGTCATGATGACCAAGGCGACGCCGACCGCATGTTCGTCCCAGCCCCACGCGGCTTTGGCGGTTACGGCGATGGTGTTGGTTTGAACGGCTTCATAAACGAATCCGAAGCAGAAAATCAGGCTCAATGCAAATACGATGCCCAACCATTTTTGACCCAAGCCTTGGGTAATATAGTAAGCAGGACCGCCGCGGAAATGATGGTTGTCGTAATCGCGGATTTTGAACAACTGCGCCAGTGAAGATTCGACAAAAGCCGAACTCATACCGATCAATGCGGTGATCCACATCCAAAATACCGCGCCCGGACCGCCGCTGCTGATGGCAATTGCCACGCCCGCGATGTTGCCCACGCCTACGCGGCTGGCAAGTCCGGTAACGAAAGCCTGAAACGGCGTAATACCGTGCGGATCATCGCCTTGTTGGCGGCCGCCGAGCATCTCTTTGATACTGCGTCCGAGCAGGCGGAATTGTACGAAACCGGTGGCAACTGTAAAAAACAGCCCTGCACCCAACAGGACATACACCAGCCCTGTCCACATCGGATCATTGATTTTCTGAACCAATTGGTGCAGCGATTCGGTAAAGTTGTTATCCATAAAAACCTTTCTGAGTTTGAATGACGGACGGTTTGCCGCCGTTCGGAAGTAGTGCATTGTAACAGACTGTCAACAAATTGAAAAAGTTTTATATCGGCGTGAAATAATGTATCTAATTGGTTGATATTCAATAATTAAAATCCTTGATTAGGTGCGGGTGAGGCCGGATTCGCTTTCCTGTACGAAGCGGACAAATGCCTGAAAGAGGTCGTCTGAAAACGGGTTGGGCCTGCCTCGGAACCGGGTGCAAAGTGCCGTATATTTCCCAACTGTTACCGCTTGTTATTCAATTGCGCCGAAAAATACGGTTTACGTTAGAATGCCATCCGAAATTCCGGCTGTATGGCGATAAACGCGGCAGTCCGGTTTCAGACGACCTTTGTGCCACAAACAGGAAAATCTATGCATGCTACGATTCAAAGCCGTTTCGCGCCGATTTTATACGTCGTAATATTTTTTGCGGGCTTTCTGACCGCCTGCCTTTGGTTTAACCCCAAAGACTATCTTGCTGATTTGGCGCCCGTTGTTGCCGCGGTTTGCGCCGTTGCGCTGGTGTGGTTGGCATGGACGGCGGTTTCGGTCATTGCGCGGAAAAAGAACGAATGGCTGCGCAGGGAAAAGTTGATACAGCAGGAAAAAGTCCATCCCGTCTTGCATGCTTCCCTGCAAAGCGTGGAAGAACAGCCGGAGATGCTGGCATTGACTATCCGCAACCACGGCAAAGGCATGGCGAAAAACATCCGCCTGCAAGTGTCGTCCGTGTCCGATAAAGCGGCGGAACGCGCTATCGTTGAAGCGGTCAGCAAATTGGTTATCGTTGGCGAAGGCTTGGATATGCTGGCTTCGGGAGAAGTGTACGGCAGCGTCTTTGGCGATATCCGCGAGCTGTCGGCAAGTCTGCCGGAGAAAAAATTCGGCGGCATCATGAAGCTCGTCATGACGTATTGCAATGTGTTCGGCGAAACCTGTATCTCCGAAACATCTTTGGATTTGAGCCTGCTCAACGCGGTGGAGCTGTCCGAAGCCGAACACAAACCCAGCAAATTATTGTATTGATGCTGGCTGAGTCTGACCCCAAAGGTCGTCTGAAACGCATTTTTGCGAAGCAGGTATAGTGGCTTACTTTAAATCAGGACAAGGCGAGGCAACGCCGTACTGGTTTAAAGTTAATCCACTATAAAAAAGCTTCTGGAAAATGAAAGCCGTTTCAGACGACCTTTATGATTGTCTTTACGCGCCAACCTCTTTATAATGCGCACACTCTTACGGGAGTAGCCATCTGATTTTCACTGACAATCAGAGCCGTTATCAACATAATTGACCGAGTTCGACAAAGATCGGTCATGGTGGCGGCATCTTCCTGATAACGGGAAGACAGGCAAGACGTAAGCGTTGTCCATACCCTTGCGGGCGGTATGTGCAACGCTTTTTGTTTTTGCCCGCTTCGGTTGAGTATCTTATGGAAGCATTTTTCTCTTCAATATTGGGCGTTGCCATTGCCGAAATCGGCGATAAAACGCAACTGCTCGCCCTTTTCCTTGCCGCACGTTTCGCCCAGAAAAACGCGGTAGTCTCCGGCATCTTCATTGCCACTTTACTGAATCATTTGGTCTCCGCATTTGTCGGCGTATGGCTAGCGGAAACCGTTTCCCCCGATACCGTCAAATGGGCGGTCGGCATCAGCTTCATCGCGGTCGGCTTGTGGCTGCTCCTGCCTGATAAAGATGAAAATCCCGACAGCCGTTGGCTCAAATACGGCGCGTTCGGGGCGACGGTTTTTCTGTTTTTCATGGCGGAAATCGGCGACAAAACCCAAATCGCCACGGTCTTGCTGGCGGCAAAATACCAATCCTTATCCATGGTCGTACTCGGCAGCGTTGCCGGATTGATGTTGGCAACCGTCCCCGTGGTTTATTTGGGCGATATGCTGATGAAAAAAATCCCCGCCAAAGCCGTGCGGATTTCTGCTTGCGTACTGTTTTGCGTATTGGGCGTCATCACTTTGGCGGGCGGCGGCATTATGTTGAAATAGGTCGTCTGAAATGTGGGAAATCTTATTCAGACATCCGGATTTTGTCGCCGTCAACAAACCTTGCGGCGTATCCGTACATCAGGAAGAGGGCGCAGTCAGCCTGACGCAGACGCTGGCGGCGCAACTCGGCCTTGAGCAGGTTTGGCTGCTGCACCGCTTGGACAAGCTGACCAGCGGCGTGCTGCTGTTTGCCTTAAACCCGCAAAGCGCGTCGGAGTTGGCGCAGCAATTTGCCGCCAAAACCATGCGTAAAACTTATTTGGCGTTGGCAACGGACAAGCCGTCTAAGAAGCAAGGTTGGATTAAAGGCGATATGGAAAAATCGCGGCGGGGCGCATGGAAACTGACGCACGGCATGGAAAATCCCGCCGTAACCGAATTTGGCAGCCGCAGCTTAGAACCCGGCCTGCGCTTGTTCGTCCTGCATCCGCATACGGGCAAAACCCACCAACTCCGTGTCGCCATGAAAAGCTTGGGCAGCCCGATTTTGGGCGATACGCTCTACGGCGGGAAGCATGCATCGAGGATGTTCCTCCATGCGTGGAAAATCAAATTCGACTATCAAGGTCAGACGTTTGAAATTGTCGCGCCTTTGAGTGAGGAATGGCCGTTTAGGAATATAGTGGCTTAACTTTAAACCAGGACGGCGTTACCTCGCCTTAGCTCAAAGAGAATGATTCTCTAAGGTGCTGAAGCACCAAGTGAGTCGGTTCCGTACTATCTGTACTGTCTGCTGCTTCGTCGCCTTGTCCTGATTTAAATTTAATCCACTATATCGATTTTTTGTGAACATCAAGCCGCCTGAAAACCTATGGCAACAGCGTTTTCTTTTGAGTTCTTCAAAACGTAAGCCTGACGGTTTGTCGTCTTCTCTGCATGAAAGAGGGCGGCAAACCGTCAGGCTTGTTTTAAAGTCATGTTTGATGTTTGGGGGCGCTAAACAAGGTCGTCGGCAGTTTCAGACGACCTTGGGTTTAAATCCCGTTTAGGCTAATTCTCGGACAAACACCTGCGAGTTGCGGCCGTTGGCGAGGTAATCGCGGCGGCGTTCTTCGGGTAATGCGTCGGGAGAGGTCGTCTGAAAACCGCGTTCGGCAAACCATTCGCCTGTGTGGGTGGAGAGGGCGAACAGGCGGCGGATGCCCATGGAGCGGGCTTTTTGGAAGAGGTGGTCGAGCAGCATTTCGCCGTAGCCGCCGTCGCGGGCTTCGGGGGAGACGACGAGGCAGGCGAGTTCGCCGATTTCGGGGTCGTCGAAAGTTTTGAGGGCGATGCAGCCGTAGATGTTGCGGTCGTGTTCGAGGACGGAGAAGCCGGAGATGTGGTTTTCGAGATATTCGCGGCTGCGGTGTAACAGGATGCCTTGTTCTTCCAGCGGGCGTATCAGGGCGATGATGCGGGGGATGTCGCGGCTGTGGGCTTGGCGGATGGAGACGAAGGAATCGCGTGCGATGGCGGTGCCGCAGCCTTCTCGGGTGAAGAGTTCGCGCAACAGTCCGCCGTCTTCGCGTCCGCTGAGGATTTGAACGCGGCTGACGCCGTTTTCGACGGCGTTGACGGCGGCTTGGAGCAGGCGTACGGGGACGTTGTGCGCGGTTTCTATCAGGTGGCGGACTTCGCCTGAGGACAGGGTGGACATGAGGACGCCGTCGGCGTTGCAAATGCCGGCTTCTTCGGTCAGGTACACGAGTTTTTCGGCTTGAAGGGCGACGGCGACGGCTTCGGCGGCTTCGCTCATGCTGAGGTTGAAGGTTTTGCCGCCGTAGGAGTGTCCGAGCGGGCTGATGAGGACGATGGCACCGTCGTCGAGGCGGCGGTTGATCGAGTCTGTGTCGGTTTTGCGGACGATGCCGGTATAGCCCATGTCTATGCTGTCAATGACGCCGAGCGGACGGGCGGTGAGGAAATTGCCCGAAGCGGTGGGAATCGGTTTGTTGCGCAAGGGGGCGGATGCGCTGCTGCACAGGGCGGCTTCGATGTCGCTGCGTATCATGCCGACCGCCTGCTTGGCGTCGCGCAGGGTGGCATCGTCGGTAATGCGGCGGTTGCGGTGGTATTGCGGAACGAATTGTCTGTCGGCGGCGAGGCGGTTGAGGAAATGGCGCGTACCGTGTACCAATACGAGACGCACGCCCAATCCGGCGAGCAGGTGGAAATCGGCGGCAAGCCGGCTCAAGGTGTCGCCTTCGAGCAGGCTGTCGGTGATGCCGATAACCAGTGTTTTACCGCGCAGGTAGTGGATATAGGGCGCGGCTTCGCGAAAATCGGCGACAAAGCCCGGAGATGTGTTCATAGCAAGACCAGATAGAAAAGCTGCATGATGAGGACGGTCAGCGCGACCAGTACCGCCAGCGTCCAGTTGAAGCCTTCTTCGGATTTGGCGGGTTTGGCAGCGGCTGCCGCCATCAGGGCTTGGAATTCTTCAGTCCGCCGTTTTTCTTCTTCTGCACGACGCTTTTCCTCTTCGGTGCGCCGTGCCGCCTCTTCTTTGGCTTTTTTGGCACGTTCGGCGCTGTCGAGCAGGCTGGCGATTTCGTGGCGGGAGAGTTGTTTGCGGTTGCGGATGTTGCCGCCCATGTCGTGTACGAGGCGGACGTCGGTAACGGCGTTGGGCAGTGTGTCGGGATTGGCGGGGGCGGAAGACGGCGCCAGGCTGTCTTTGGCTTTGAACAGGCCTTCGCATTTATTGCAAACGACAAAGCCTTGTGCGACGTTGAGCTGGGTGTCTTTGACCCAAAGTGAGGTTTTGCAGTGTGGGCATATACAGGCGGGCATAGGGGTTTTCCGTGTAAAGTGTGGGATGTGTTGTTTTAATGTGTGTTTGATTGGGTTGGGTCGTCTGAAAAAGGGATTGTCCGTTTTCAGACGACCTTTTGTATATCGTATTTTAGGCAACGCCGTAGCGTTCGCGGTAGGCTCTGACCGGTTCGAGGAAGCCGCCGAATTCCGCATTGTTTTGCAGGAGCGTGAACAAGTCGTTCAGATTGGCAATGGCAACGACGGGCAAGCCGTATTGTTTTTCCACTTCCTGAACGGCGGACAATTCGCCCGTGCCTTTTTCCATGCGGTCGAGCGCGATGGCGACGGCGGCGGGCGTTGCGCCTTCCGCTTCAATCAGTTTGACCGATTCGCGCACAGATGTTCCCGCAGAAATCACGTCGTCGATAATCAATACGCGGCCTTTGAGCGGCGCACCGACCAATACGCCGCCTTCGCCGTGGTCTTTCGCTTCTTTGCGGTTGTAGGCAAACGGCACGTTCACGCCTTTTTCCGCCAGCATCATCGCCGTCGCCGCCGCCAAAATAATGCCTTTGTAAGCCGGGCCGAACAGCATGTCGAATTTTACGCCGCTCTCGATAATCGCCTGCGCATAAAACTTCGCCAGTTGCAGCGTCGATGCGCCGTCGTTAAACAGTCCGGCGTTGAAAAAATAAGGCGACTGACGGCCTGCCTTGGTTGTGAATTCACCGAATTTCAATACATTCTGCGCCAGCGCAAACTTGAGGAAATCTTGACGGAAATCGGACATTTTGCTTCTTTCAAAAGATATAGTGGATTAAATTTAAATCAGGACAAGGCGACGAAGCCGCAGACAGTA
>CALDNV010000157.1:0-7044 GCA_937914605.1 uncultured Neisseria sp. | reverse complement strand
TGGTTGCTATGATACGGGTGTTTCGATATACAAGGTCGGATTCTTGAATCCGACGGCTTTTGAGATGGCAGGCTTTTGTCGGATACAAGTATCCGATCTACGACCGGTTCGGCATTGCCGCGCAAACCAATCTACTTATTCGGCGGATTAATCGGCAGCGTCGAGCGGGAGACTTTGACGTCGGGGCATTTTTGCTTCATTTGATAGCGGAACACTTCCGCCTTGCGTTGATTGCCGGTTTTTTCGTAATTCGTACCCAAAATCACCTCGTCCACCTGATTCCGTATATCGGCGTAAGGAACATAGATGGATTGGGTCGTTTCGCAATAGTCGATTTCGTCTGGATCAATAGGCTTGATGACCAGCAGGCGGAACTCTTCTTCGTCGCGGAAGGCGAAGTCTTTAAACAGATAGCGGATGTATTCCAAGGCTTCTTTATCGTCGTTGCTGACGGTGGATTTGTCCTTGAAAAACCCAATAAGCTCTTCCAACGCTTCTTTTAATTTTTCCAAGCGGAACTGATGCCAGTCTTCATTGCCGACCGGTTTCAGGCGGATACCGAATTTCGGTTCTTCTTGAGATGGAAACCATATCCCGCATTTCTTATCCGCAATATATTCATCTTTGTACGCGATATAGGCGACTTGATAAAGCGGCAGTTTTTCATATTCATCAACTTTGGGCAGGTCGTCTGAATTCTGCCCAGACGTTTCAGACAGACTACGGAATGTAGCGGAAATATCCGCGTTTTTCAGCCAATTCCTGTTTTTATTGAACACCAGGCAGCAGCCCGAAGCCTCCACGCCGTCTTCTTTCCCATACAGGCGGAACTGGTTCAAATCGTTGACGCGGCTGGAGAAACAGGTGAAAAAAGCATTGTGGGACTCACCATCCGCTTTGTTTTCCAACTCCAAATCCTGCTGGTTCAATAAGTCCAGTAGTGGCTTGCCTTCGGACGGATCGTTCATATAGGTCGAGCTGCCGAGCCGCATCTGACTGGCGGTTTCGTTACCGCCAATGCCGAATAATATATGGCATACATGGGGTGAAGTGTAATGCGCCATCGGGGTAGAACCCAACTCTATCGGCGTGATATAGAGAACCGCCAATACGGTTGCAACGGCGTCTTGCGGTTGTGAAGTTTTATCTTGGAAAAGCAATTCCTGTATTTCTTGTTTTTTCTTTTCAAAATAGTAATCCTTATTGAGATAAACAATATCTCTTAAGTCATGATAAATCTTCTTTTCCAGTTCTAATCCTACTTTTTCTCTCTTATTGTCGTAGAGAATAGGCAAGTTTTCCTTCTTCTTTTTCTCTTCTTTATTTATATTCAATGCTTCTTCACGTAATTCGTTGAAAAAATTAAAAGATTTTATGAAATATTCTGTTTTGTCTTTGTTTATTCTAGCTTGTTCAAAAAAGCAACGGCCAAGCAAATATCGGGTATTGAGTTTCCAAATACGGTCTTTTTTTTGCCAAATATCATTCTCCAGTTGCTCGGAAAGCTGTAGCTGCTGTTCAAAAGATGTAGCAGCTTGCTCAAATAATTTGCCTGCTTTGTCAGTATCCTTGGTTTTCTTGGCATGTTCAAAATAACAACCGCCAAGCCAATATTGGGCATTGATTTGTTGCTGAACACTGCTTTGTTCATCTGTCAGTTGCTTGGCAAGCTGAACACTGCTTTGTTTATCTTTCAGTTGCTTGGCAAGCTGCAAACATTCCTGATAGTGTTCAACAGCCAGTTCAAACAGTTTGCCTGCTTTGTCCGTATTCTTGGTTTTCTTGGCATGTTCAAAATAACAATGGCCAAGCCAAGATCGGGCGTCGATTTGTTGCTGAACAATGCTTTGTTTATCTGTCAGTTTCTTGGCAAGCTGCAACCATTTCTGATAGTGTTCAACAGCCAGTTCAAACAGTTTGCCTGCTTTGTCCGTATTTTTTGCCTTCATGGCCTGTTCGAAATAACAATGGCCAAGCCCAGACTGAATCCAGCTTTGTTCTGTAATCTGAGTATTTTTATCTGTAATCGCATCCCAAGCCTGATGCAGCGTTTCAATCGCTTCAGCGTATTTTTCCTCATTAAATAATTGGACACTTGTACTAATCAAATCATTAACATCCATCATTTATCCCTTTATCAAACCAATCCATTAAAAAACAATCAGGCGGAAATTGTACATGATAATAATCAATTAACTGACTCCGATACGTTGTTTACCGCTGCCGTCATTCCCGCCCCCGCCTACGCGAAGACAGGCTACGGCGGGAATCCAGGATGCGGAATTGAGGAAACCTTTTTGCCCGATAAGTTTCCGTGCGGATAGGACTGGATTCCCGCCGTAGCCTGTTCTCGCGTAGGCGGGAACGGGAGTGACGGGCTAAAGGGAATGACGGGGCTAAATAAGCTGCTGTATCAAAGGTTAAATTATCCGCGATATACCGAAGCTCCCCTTCCCGCCCCCAAAGCAGAAAACCGATTCAGTATCCGTCAAACTTGTGAAAAGGTCGTCTGAAAACCTGAAAATACGGTTTTCAGACGACCTTTCGACCATCGGCTCTTACCTGTCCGTTCTGACCCGCACAAACGTCGCAAATTTCGGCGTGCCTTTTTGTGTGAAGCCGCGGTAGCGGTAAGTGATGACCGAGCCGATTTTGGGCGGGTTGTCGCGGTCTTTATCTTTGAAGCCGCTGCCGATGCGGAATTCGCCGTGTTGGTTTTTGCAGCCGACCGCGCCCAGCCGTCCGGCGTTGCGCCCTTTGCCTTCATAATGCCGCGTTACCGTGCATTCGTCGTCGTATTGGCTTTTGAGTTTCAATAATTGGCTGCTCCTGCCGCCGCTGTAACGCGATTCGGGTTGGCGCAGCATCACGCCTTCGCCGCCCTGCGCTTCGATTTGTTTCAAAAAATCCATCGCGTGCTGCCGGTCGCGGACTTTGATTTGCGGGATGATGGTAATCGGCGCGTTCGGATGCGTTTTCAGCCATTGCGTTGCGACTGCGAGGCGTTGGTAGAGGTTGCCCTGCGCTTTGGGTACGTCGAAAACGTGTAGGCGGATGCCGCGCCAATCGCCGGAAGACGAGCGCACGGCGGCGGAAATCTGTTCAAACTGTCCGCGCCCACTATACAGCTCGCCGTCGAGCGGATAGGGCGGGAACTGCGCGGTAAAACCTTTGGGCGGCGTAAACGCGTAGCCCTGCCTGCTGACCAGTTGCCGCCCGTCCCAATACGCGCGCACGCCGTCGAGCTTCTCGCTCATCGCCCAGCCTGCAATGTCTTGGTCTTTGTATTCCTGCGCCAGCATCAAATCCGCGCCGAGCGCCGTTTGGATGAAAAAAGCGGCAAAAATCGGTATCATGCCCTGCATTGAAGTTCTCATAAACGTTCCTGTAATGTGAGTGATTATTTCAAATATAATAATGATACCGCATAAACAGACCGAAGGTCGTCTGAAAACATCGTTTCAACGAAGTTCAAACCTCGTCCAACCACTACCCAAGGAATCCCGCCTCATGGCACTTCAAGCCGAAATCATTGCCGTTACCCCTTTCCGCCAAAACTGTACCCTCTTGTGGGATGACGAAACCCGCGAAGCCGTCCTGACCGATGTCGGCGGCGACGTTCCCTACCTGCTGCAAGAGCTGGACGCGAAAAATCTCACCCTGACCGCCATTTGGCTGACCCACGGACACCTCGACCATGCCGGCGGCGTGGTGGAATTGCGGGAACACCGCCCCGTCCCCGTCATCGGCCCTCATGCAGACGACGGTTTCCTGCTCCAAGCCCTGCCCGAAACGACCGCCCAATACGGCTTTCCCGTTTCCCCCGCATTCGAGCCGACCTGCTGGCTGACCGAAGGCGAAACGCTCAAGGTCGGCAGCCACGCCTTCCAAGTCCTGCACATCCCCGGCCACACGCCCGGCCACGTCGTTTTCTACTGCGCCGAAGCAGGGCTGCTCATCGCGGGCGACGTATTGTTTTACGAAACCATAGGTAGAACCGACTTCCCGCGCGGCAACCACGCCGATCTCATCCATAATATCCGCACCAAACTGTTCGTCCTGCCCGAAGACACCCGCGTCATCGCGGGACACGGCAGAATGACCGACATCGGGCATGAAAAACGGTACAATCCGTTTTTTTAAATCCTGAAAGCAAAAGGTCGTCTGAAACACGGATAAGCGTTTCAGACGACCTTTTTATAGAAAATGAGTAAAATGCAATGGAATACACTTCAAAGGAAATTCGTCATATGAAAACCGCGCATGAAACATTAGCTGAATTCATTCAGCTAATGAAAGATTTTGAACTGTATTGGGGAGAAATTCTTCAAAATTATATGGATAAGGATAATTTTGGAGAGTTCTATTCAGAAGAAAATAAAGTTAAGCTTTCAGAAGGAATTAAAAGCATACAACATAAATTTTTATCAAAAAGGGCGCTGTCATTGAAACAGTCTCGACTGGAGGCGTTAACTTTTCGAATGCCTCCAGAATATAACCAAACCATTACAGCCGAATGGAAAATCAGCGATAAAAAATACGAAATAGATGTGTTGGAAGATGGAGAGGAAAAGAAAACCTATACGCTGGTTTTGGAAGGCGGAGAGTGGAAAATCGATCAAATGGGTTTTATGTATTGCGATAAATGGAAGAAGTCCCGCCAATTGTTTTGAAGAAACGATAACTTGTCATCGGTTGGTTTAAGAATCAATACCTTGATAAAGTTGATTGAAGGGCTGATTCTCAGAAAATTTGTTTTCTTAAAAAGGTCGTCTGAAAAGTCCAAAATCTTTTTCAGACGACCTTTGACGACTTTGACCGCGCTCAAACCTGCTGCGCTCCGCCCATGCTGCCTGATTTGAAATAATTTATTTAAAAATAAAAGGATAGCCTTGCATTTTGCCTGAGGTCGTCTGAAAGTCTGCGCTTTGCAAACCTGTGGTTTAGGATTAGTATAACTATACCAATTTATCCCAAATCCATTTCAAATCATTCACTTCGGAGAGATTCCATGAGCTACACGGCCCCTGTAAACGAATTGCGTTTCGGCATCCGCGTGCACGGCAGGTTGGGCGAAATCCTGCAACTGCCCCATGCGGAAGGTTTGGATGCGGAAACGGTGGATGCGGTGCTGGACGAAGCGGCGCGGTTTGCCTCGGAACAATGGGCGGACACCAACCGCACCGGCGACCTGCACGGCGCAGGTTTTTCAGACGACCTGATTACCACCCATCCCGATTTGGCGCGTGCCTACTATGATTTTTGCGAAGCGGGCTGGGCGGGTTTGCGCGCGCCGGCGGAGTTTGGCGGGCAGGGGCTGCCGGCGGTCGTGTCGGCGGCGTGTGAAGAGATGTGGTGCGCCGCCAACCTCGCCCTGTCGCTGATGCCGATGCTGACGCTGGGGGCGGTGGATGCGCTGTTCAAACACGGCAGCGAGGAGCAGAAACAGACCTACCTGCCGAAAATGTGCAGCGGCGAATGGGCGGGAACGATGAATTTGAGCGAACCGCAGGCGGGTTCGGATTTAAACCACATTGCCACCCGCGCCGTGCCGAAGGAAAACGGCGCGTATGCCCTCAGCGGGCAGAAAATCTTCATCACTTGGGGCGATCAGGAAATGACGGAAAACATCGTCCATCTGGTGCTCGCGCGCCTGCCCGATGCCGCGCCGGGCGTGCAGGGCGTGTCGATGTTTATCGTGCCGAAATATTTGGTGAACGCGGACGGCAGCTTGGGCGGACGCAACGGCGTGCGCGCCATCGGCATCGAACACAAGCTCGGCATACACGCCAGCCCGACCTGTACGATGGAGTTCGACAACGCCGAAGGCTATCTGGTCGGCAGGGCGGGCAAGGGTTTGGCGTATATGTTTACCATGATGAAAACCGCGCGGCTGAACGTCGGCATCGAAGGCCACGCCGTCGCCGAACGCGCCTACCAAAACGCGCTCGCCTATGCCAAAGAACGCGTGCAGGGACGCGACGAGGCGGACGGTTCAGACGACGTAGCGATTATCCGCCATCCCGACGTGCGCCGTATGTTGTTGATACAAAAGGCAACGCTCGCCGCCCAACGCGCCCTGTATCTGCGCGCCGCCGCCCTGACCGATTTTGCCGCCGCCTGCCCCGACAACGTATTGCGCAAAGAAGCGGAGCGCGAACTGGATTTCCTGATTCCCATCGTCAAAGCTTGGCCGACCGACAACGGCGTCGTCCTGACCAACCTCGCCGTCCAGATTTATGGCGGCGCGGGTTACGTCGAAGAAAGCGGCGTGGCGCAATACCTGCGCGACGTGCGGATTACGCCGATTTATGAAGGCACCAACGGCATACAGGCCGCCGATTTGGCAGGGCGCAAAACCACCGGCAAAAACGGTGCGCTGCCTTTGAAGCTGCTCGCCGAAGGCAAAGAGCTGGCGGACAAACTCGCCGCCGCCGAACCCGCCGCCGCGCAGCAACTGACGCAAACCATTGAAACGGCGGAACAAAGCATCGCCCGCATGGTCGGATACGCCGATCGTCCCGCCCTCGCCGCCGCCGCGTCCAACGCCTACCTGCAACAAATGGGGCTGACGCTCGGCGCCATCGGACTCGCCCGTGCCTACCTTGCCGCCGAAGCCGCCCAAACGGAAGACGCCGACGGCTTCGGCAGCGGTTTCTACGCCGCGCAGCAACACAACGCCCGCGTCTATTGCGCCCACGTCCTGCCGCAGGTTTACGCCTGCGCCGCGCAGATTGAAAACGCGCAGGCATTGTTGGACGTACCGTTAGAACTTTATTGACGGATACGGGTTTGAAAAGAGGTCGTCTGAAACCGGATTTTGGGTTTCAGACGACTTTCTTTTGGCAGCGTTAGCGTGGATTGAAGCAGAACGCCTGAGTCGAATTGAGTCATCTGTCCGATCGAGCATTGGACGGAAATGGAACGGAAACAGGCTTGCCGCCGCGTAAAAAGGTCGTCTGAAAACGTTTTAACGCCATTCGTTAGACGTTTTCAGACGACCTTTTATAGTGGATTAACTTTAAACCAGTACGGCGTTGCCTC
>CALDNV010000156.1:0-2040 GCA_937914605.1 uncultured Neisseria sp. | reverse complement strand
GATGGAAAACAGCGCAAAATTCGCCCCTTCCTCAGTCAGCGACACGCCCATCGGATAAGGCGCACCTTCTTCAATGCGCCATGTTTTGGTTTTCATTTTGTTTGTCCTGATTTGATGGAAACGCGTTTGGCGGCGTTTCCGGATATGTGTTCTTTTTATAGTGGTGATGCTTGAATGGAAAGAGGTCGTCTGAAAAGCAAAATCCCGTTTTCAGACGACCTCTTTTAGCCATAACCCTTTGTTTTAACTTGAGGCCGTCCGAATTTGAGCGTTATTAATTCGGCAACCTCACCGCCAACTCGGCAGGCCATGCTGCCTTAGCGTCGGTTTTTACAAAACCATTGCCCGTCAGCCCACCTTTCAGCAAACGGTTGTATTTCACCGCCGTTTCGCGCGGCACTTGCAATTTCACTTTAAACATCAGCTTCGCGCGTTCATCGACCGTTTCCACCGACTTGGGCGTAAACTGGGCGTCCGTCGCGATAAATTTGATTTTGGCGGGGAACACCGCGTCAATGCCGTCCAAACGGATACGCGCATCATCATTGACTTTCAGACGGCTCATGCTGTCGGTCGGCAGGAAAATATTCATCGAAACATCGGCAGGATCAAGCAGGCTGACCACTTTCGAACCCGCCGCGACCACGTTGCCTGCTTCCGCAATGGTGTATTCCACCCTGCCGGCTATCGGCGCGCGGATGTTCATATCATCGTTGGCGGATGTGGCCGATTTGACTGCCGCCCTCGCCTGTTCGACACCGGCGCGTGCTTCTGCTTGTGCGGCGGCACTTTGCGCTACCGTCGCCCGTGCTTCGTCCCGCGCCGCTTCAGCCGCCTTGACCGCCGCAACAGCGCGTTCATAATCCGCCTGACGCTTGGTGACTTCCGATTGCGACACCAGCTGGTCGGCAAGCAATTTACGCGCATTGTCCAGCTCCATTTTCGCCACACGAAGCTGCTGCCTGTTCGCGTCCACATTTGCCTGCGCGCGCGCAACCGTCTGTTTCATCTGCGCTTCGGCAGCTTTGGCGCGCCCGACCGCCTCTTCTTGCCGCAATTCCGCCGCCCGCGCTTCTTCCAAACGGCTGTTGCTGGTTTCAGACGACAGTTCCGCCAGAATATCGCCCTCATTCACGTCCGCGCCCTCTTCCACCAATACCGCCTTCACCCGCCCCGGATACAGGCTGGCGACATCAATGCGGTTCAGCTCCAGCCGCCCGTTGGATTGCGCAATCCACGTCGGTAGGGTTTCTTTTTGGTTTTGAAGGACATACCACACACCGCCCGCAGCCAGCGCGACGGCAAGAGAAGCAATAACAGCTTTTTTCATGTTGCGTTACACCTTAATCGTCAAAACGGACGCGCCTTAGAGCGGTATTGCGGAAACAGCGCGGCAAACGCCCAATCTATCCTTTGGTGGATGGACGAATCGGTCAGCAAATCCTCATGCCGCCCGTTCATCTCATCGGTCAGTATCCCCAACATACGGTAGCGCATGTTCATAATCATCGGCGAGATGACCGCGCCGTTGAGAAACTCAAACTGATTAAACAGAGCCAGTTCGGGCACATCCTCCCTACCGTTGCACGCCTTAATATGCTGAATCATCCCGCAGGCAAGCATCTTATGCTGCTTTTTCAACGCCTTGGTAATCAAATCCACGCCTTCTTCGCTATCCAACAGCATCCTGTGTATCCACGCCAAATGCTCGCGTATCGTCACCGCCAGCCGCCAGACAATCTGATACAGCCGCTCCGTATCTTCGATATTTTGGGCAAAATCGAACGACACCCGCCCTAAAGCCCGATTGCTGTACTCAATCAACATCGCCTTCACAAATTCGTCTTTGTCGGCAAACATCCTGTTGAACGTTTCCAAATTCGAATTCAAATGCTCCGCGATCGCCTGCTCCGACAGCCGCTTGTAGCCGCATCTGGGATAAAAATGAATGCCTGCGGAAATAAATTGCGCACTGGTCACACCGTTCATTATCTTCACCTCATCTGCCTGTATTGTTGTCATAGGACAAATATCCAAGAC
>CALDNV010000155.1:0-2040 GCA_937914605.1 uncultured Neisseria sp. | reverse complement strand
GGATTCGACCGATGCGATCAACGGCAGCCAGTTGTATTACACCAACCAGGCGATTAACCAAAGCGTGACCAACATCGGCAATTACGTGGTGAACATGGGCAACCAAATCAACCAACGTATCGACAATGTGGAAAGCGATTCCAAAGCCGGTACCGCAGCAGCCATGGCGGTGGCAGGTCTGCCGCAAGCCTACCTGCCCGGTAAGAGCATGATGGCGGTTGCAGGCGGCGTTTACCGCGGTGAAAGCGGCTACGCAGTCGGCTTCTCCAGCATCTCCGACGGCGGCAACTGGATCATCAAAGGTACCGCTACCGGAAACTCGCGCGGCCACTACGGCGCGACCGCAGGTGTCGGCTACCAATGGTAATCCTGATCTAAAGCCTGTTTGAAAGCAAAGCAAAGGTCGTCTGAAAACCCGAAACAGGGTTTTCAGACGACCTTTTTCTATATCGGATTGCATGGGAGGGGGCCAATATGTTTGGTTTCGCAAACACTCGCTTGACACAAAACGCCAAGATTTGTTTTCAGACGACCTTGCAGTCATGTCCGACTATTTTTTGTGGCAAAATTCAGCCATGTTCCACATGGTCAGTCCGCGTATTTAAACTGAAGAAATTTCAAGCCGGCTGACCAAACAGATTACAAGGAGAAACAGACATGATCCGCATTTTATCCTCACTGCGCTATCCGCTGATTCAAGCGCCGATGGCGTTTGCGCATGACACAGAGCTGCCTTTGGCTGTCGGCAAAACTGGCGCTTTGGGTTCGTTGGCAGGGGCGATGTATGACGCCGCGGGTTTGGAAAAAGCGTTGGCACGGATGAAGCAGGAAGGCGGCGACCGTCCGTACAACCTCAACTTTTTCGCCCACCGCACGCCGTCTGCCGAACGCGCGCAACAGGACGCATGGTTTGCCGTGTTGCGTCCGTATTTCGAGGCTTACGGGCTGACGGAAAACGACATTCCCAGCGGTGGCGGGCGGCAGCCGTTTGATGCCGATGCGTTGGCATGTGTGGAACGTTACCGCCCGCCTGTGGTCAGCTTCCACTTCGGCTTGCCCGCGCCCGAATACTTGCAGCGCGTCAAAGCGACGGGTGCGGAAGTGTGGAGCAGTGCGACGACGGTCGAAGAAGCCGTCTGGCTGGAACAAAACGGTGCGGATGTCGTGATAGCCCAAGCGTGGGAAGCGGGCGGTCATCGGGGATGGTTTTTAAACCGCAATCCCGACAGCCAAAGCGGCTTGTTCGCCCTGTTACCCGCCGTCCGCAAGGCCGTGCGCCTGCCCGTCATAGCCGCAGGCGGCATTTCCGATGCCGCTGCCGTCCGCGCCGCGTTGGAATTGGGCGCGTCCGCAGTACAGGTCGGAACCGCCTTCCTGCTCGCAGACGAAGCCCTGACCAAACCCGCCCACCGTGCCGCCATCCAAACTGCCCGTCCCGAAGATACCGTGGTAACCAAGTTGTTCAGCGGCGGCGCGGCGCGCGGACTTTACAACCGCTTCATACGCGAAGCCGGTCCGATGAATGACGCAGCGCTCCCGTTCCCCTTGGCAGGTGCAGCCGTCGGCGCATTGAAAGCCGCCGCCGAAAAACAAGGCTGCTACGACTTTTCCCCATTTTGGGCAGGACAAAATGCAGGACTGTGCCGCCCCGGCAGCGCGGCGGAAATCGTCGAACGGCTGTTCGGCGGCATCGAGCGTTAGGACAGTTTGAACACGGGCAAGGTGGACGTTGCAAAAAGGTTGTCTGAAAATTGAAAACAGGTTTTCAGACGACCCGTAGCGTGGTCTCCGCCACGGAATGAAGATAAAGACAACCGCCCGATTCGGATTGTCGGACAGCAGGTTCGCGGGCAAAGCCCACGCTACGGATTGGGTTTTTTCCGAGCTTGTCGATTAGTGGTGCCGGAGGTTTTCCATTTGCCGTCAATCAGGGGTTTGCGGGTAATGCGCAGCCTGCCGTCGGACAGATATCGCTTTTCCTGAACATATAGTGGATTAACTTTAAATCAGGACAAGGCGACGAAGCCGCAGACAGTACAG
>CALDNV010000154.1:0-2480 GCA_937914605.1 uncultured Neisseria sp. | reverse complement strand
ATAGTACGGCAAGGCGAGGCAACGCCGTACTGGTTTAAAGTTAATCCACTATATTGATTTATAAAGGAAGAGATTATAAAGGATTCATGAGGAAAATGCAGGTCGTCTGAAAAAGTGAGTTGATTTTATGTGTTTCCTGCCAATAAATTGTTAGCTTAGTTATAATTTAGTTATATTTTGTTTGTAAATTTACTTGAATTAACTATTACATATGGGTTGTCTTATCTTTTTAGTATAAAATGTCTAAGTCATTGATTCAGGTGCATCGCAAGCACAATCAAGACTTGTTCCCGAATACAGAAACTTCGAGATTCAATTTAAAAAAGGATGATACGACATGAAAAAAGTACTTGCATTGATTTGTACAGCAACTTTGGCTGCCTGCGGAGGCGGGGGTGGCGGTGGAAATTCCACTCCATCTTCACAATCTACGCCTAACGCAGGTCCAAGCAACCCATCAACGTCGCAGAAGCCTGCAACTCCCCCATCAACGACAACTCCTGCAAAACCTGAGACGGGTAAAACGCCGACTACTCCTAAAACGCCTACCGCTCCTAAAACTCCTGCTACTCCGACGGTTCCTACCGCCGCACAGCAAACAGTTGGCGGTAATAGCATTGCCATCGATAATAGCAACATCAAACACATCCGCGTTGACGGTGTGGATTTCGACTTGACCCAAAGCGGCGGTATTTCTTTGAATAATTGGAAAGGCAAAGTTCCTGGTTTCATTTCAGGAATTGCATCCGGCGAGCCGAAATCCGTACAGAAATTCTTGGTCAATACCGCTTCAGCAAACGCTACTGCCGGCGTGTTGGAAGTTAACGGCAAAAAACAAGCTTTCTTCAGCGGACACTTTACGCCCACAGCCGAGCTGCCTAAAGGACAAGTTCATTACAGCACCAGCGTTGCCTCTATGCATAGCGGCGCAAATTACGATATTACCCGCACAGAGTTGACTGCCAATTTTGACAGTAAAAAATTAACAGGCACTATCTCTCGTGATGCTAAATTTGGCGATAACATTGCTGTTAATGCCCAAATTAGCGGCAACAAGTTTGAACAATCCGGTGCGACCCAAGTCAAAGGCGGTTTCTTTGGCAAAAATGCAGCGGAAGTTGCAGGCGGATTCTCTAGCGGCAATACGGTAGGCGCATTCGTCGGCTCGAAGAAATAATCTTCCGGTAAACGGTATTGCAAATAAAGGTCGTCTGAAAACAGGTTTTCTGGTTTCAGACGACCTTTTGCTTTTGTACGCTTTTTAATTTTTTGTATTTGGCTATTATCTGTGTCAAATGGTGACGGCGATATATGGCGGGTTGATACCGAAATTCTCAGCTTCTATCAGATAGATTGATCGAGAAGAGAAGAGGTAGAAAAGGATTCATGAGGAAAATCTAGGTCGTCTGAAGGGGAAGTTGTGGCAAAGTGAAAAGAAGTCAAATCTCGATTTTTCAGACGACCTTTGTATCAACGTTAATCCGACAAAATAAAAACCCCGCAGGGAAGCGGGGTTTCTGGGATGTTTCGATTAAGGCTTAGCGTAGCCGTGTACGCCGTTGTATGGAGAAGGAATCCAGCCTTCATCCACTGCAGGACGTTCGCCTTGACCTTCAATTGTTTGACCCGGGGCAACTTGTTTGGTAACAGTGCTGCGGATTTTCACATCAACGCGACGGTCAGGCTCGATACATGCGATCAAAGCAGCGCGTTTTTTGGCTTTGGATACTTTTTTGCCCAGTTTTGCTACTTCTGCTTCACAAGTAGCAGTCATTTGAGCTTGAGACTCGCCAAGACCTGTAGCGGAAACTTTGCTGGAAGGAACGCCACGACCTACCAAGTAGTTGGCCACTACGTTGGCACGACGCTCAGACAGGTTTTGGTTGTACTCTTCAGAACCCATGAAGTCGGTATGACCTTCGATACGTACGGTTTGTACGTTTTCGTTGCTCAGGCGTTGAGCCAGGCTGTTCAGGTTTTCTTGAGCTTCAGGACGCAGGATGTCTTTGTCGAAGCCGAACAGGGTTTTCGCAGACAAGGAAACAGTTTCGTCAACGTATTCGGGAGCTTGTTGAACTGCGGCTACCGCTTCGCGGTCACCACATTCGACACGACCTTGGGTTTCTTTGTCGAAGTAGCTGTTTTTCCAGCACTCGCCGTAGTTGTTACGGACGACTTCTTGAGATTGGCTGCTTACGGTGTAGCCGTGTTTGGTGTGCGCTTCACTTGCCATTGCAGTGCTTGAAGCAACCAATGCAACGAACAATGCGCTTAATTTCAGCTGTTTGGTCATTTTATTCCCTCATCAAAATTGTTATGCGGCGGATACAGGAAGCAGCCGCAGCAAATTACCAATATACAGGCCGCAGCATAAAACAGCGGCAAATCGGATATATCAGTTTGCACTATAAAGAAGCATGGCACAGACTGTCAATACTCGATGCCTTGATAAAAACATGAAACTGCTTGCCTCCTAATGG
>CALDNV010000153.1:0-1611 GCA_937914605.1 uncultured Neisseria sp. | reverse complement strand
GCCATTTAAGCCGTCTGAAACCACGCTGATTTTGTAATCGCCAAAACCGCTTGCCGGCGTACCTGATTCGCCGTTTACGCGTTCGACTTTCACGGCGTCAAACAATTTATGTGCAGGCTGGCTGCCGAGTGCGCTGTCGTGTTTGAGAACAATCAGTTTGCGCGCTGCCATTTCGCCACGGGCGGCGGAGCGATCGTGTTCAAACATCAGTTGCAGGGCTTGCCAGAGTTTGGCTAAGTCGTCGTCTGAAAAACCGGTTTTAGCGGCAAGGTTTGCGGAGATAAAGCCGTGCACGCGGTAGAGCGCGTAAGGGACGATATATTTGCGCCCCATGGTGCGTTCTTTTTCCAAGTCTTTTTCGTTGGTTACCGCCATGCGGGTGATGGAAACTTCCAGCGGCACAATCGGGTCGATGGATTGGGCAAACGCCAGTTGTACCGGGCCGCGCACTTGTCCGCTGTTGACTTCGGTGGTCATCACGGCGCCGAAGGTGCGGATATCAAAGAAGTTTTTGCACATCCACGCGGTAATATCGCGGGCTTTGGCTTCGTCTTTTGGCAGTTTTTTAGCTTCCGATTCAATGCCAAGGGCTTCATAAGCGCGTTTGTTTTGCAGGTTTAACACGCTTTTTTCTTTGACGTAGATTTCGTAACCGGCTTCGTTTTCGCTGCTGATTTCCACAAAATTACGGATTTTGCGTTTCAGGCAGACATCGGTTACCAAGCCTTTGCTGGATTCGGGGTCAAGGCGCGGCATATTGCCCGCATCGGGATCGCCGTTGGGGTTGCCGTTGGTAACATCAAAAAAGTAAACAAATTCATAGCGATTTTGAATGGCAGACATTTTCTGGCTCCTTAGTTTTCAATGGTTTCAGCGGTTTCTTTTTTAACAAAATAGCTTTGTTTTTGATGGTAATAGCCGATGGCAAAGCGGCCTTGCTCGTCAATGCTCAAATGGCGTGGAAAGGTTTCGGGCAGTTTGGCAATGATTTCGCCCAAATCTTTATCCAAATTCACCGCCATACCGGCTTTGTCTTTACGCAAACGTGATAAATGGTGTTTTGCACCCGACAAAAGGCGCGGAAAAACCGAAAACGGCACGGCAGATGCAGAGCCGTAATAGCGGTCGGCAATACCGGCATTTAATTCGCCCAACGCCTGATATTGGATGCGCTCCAACACGGCAAACAGCCGTCCTAAAAGATAGGCGCGATTCGGACTTTCATTGTTCAAACTCATAGGAACTCCTTCTTCGATAAAACCTTTTCTAAAACGCCGCTCTAATACGGCTTTCATCATTGCCACGCGCAGACCGTTCACGTCGCCGTCGGCGCGGGTTCGGGTAATCAGTTGCGATAGCAAACTCAAGGGGTACGGCGTGCCGCAAATCACGGCGCGGGTCATTTCACCTGCCAACACGGGCGAGATATTTTCGCTTTTGCCCAATACGGCAGTTTGCAACAAGAGTCGCCAAATAGACGGCGGCGTTTTCCACGCGCACGGCTCAAGGGCTAAATCTTGCCAATGCTGCGCCAAATTTTCCGCCAGTTGCCCAAACGTAGTGTCCAGCCAAAACCGAACAGAAATCCGCGCGGCATTGGGGGCAAGCCCT
>CALDNV010000152.1:0-1389 GCA_937914605.1 uncultured Neisseria sp. | reverse complement strand
GGTATGCCTTATTTGAATTTGACCTATCCGTGCATTTCAAACAGGTATAGGGTTTTCAGACGACCTCTTCGCTCTCAATCTCGGCGCGGCATTCAATCGGAAAGTTGACCGAGTTGGCGATGAAACACAGGCGGTGCGCTTCGTGATGCAGTTCCAAAGCCTTGGCGCGGTCGTTTCCTGCGGCGATGGTAACGCGCGGCTTCAACACGGCGGAGACGAAACGCCCCGCGCTCCCATTTCCGCCTTCGTCCATCACCGCTTCGGCGTGGTCGGTGTAGGCGGTAACACAGATGCCCGCGTCGGCACACAGGTGCAGGTACCATAGTTTGTGGCAGGCAGAAACAGCGGCTAACAGCATTTCTTCGGGGTTCCAGCGGTTCGCATCGCCACGGAAGGCCGGGTCGGCGGAACCGTGCAAGTCGGGCTTGCCCTCGGCAGAAACGGTAAAGTTGCGCAAATAAGCGGTGTAGGACGAAGTGCCTTCGCCGAGATTGCCCGTCCATGTTGTCGCGGTACGGTAGGTGTGTTTTTTGCTCATTTTGACATTCCTTTCAATTATTTACTGTTCGCAGTAATAAAGACGGTATCCGCCTTGAAATACCGACTCTAGTTGAGCCAGGCATAAGCCGATGCGCCCGCCGCCAAACTGATGCCCAGCCACAGCAGGATTTTGGTTTCCGCCCATACATCATCCCAATACCGCCCCCGCAGCGCGCTGATAATGTCGGGTGTGCAATAGAATTCGACGCATTCGATAAATTCGTCCCAATCCTTAAACATCACAAAGTAAAGCAA
Source organism: uncultured Neisseria sp. (assembly GCA_937914605.1). GTDB lineage: Bacteria > Pseudomonadota > Gammaproteobacteria > Burkholderiales > Neisseriaceae > Neisseria. The sequence goes on along the minus strand of CALDNV010000152.1, from coordinate 594 downwards.
GACGGCGGTTAGCAAGCCGATCAAGATGGCAAAAATCATGAAATTCCCCTATTTTTCAGACGACCTGTGCGTACCGTAAAGAAAGGTCGTCTGAAACCGCTCCTAACTTTTCCCTAAGTCCTGCGTGTTTAAATGTCTATACCGACAACAGACGCAAAGGGAACGAAATGAAACATTCTCAGTCGCAATATACAAAGCCGTCCAAACCGCTTTTGAAAAAACTGCTGCTTCCTGTCGCCGCTGTTTGCACCATTTTTCTTGCAGCAGAAGGTTTCGACCTTTACGAAGACTACGCCCAATACCGCATGGAAACCGACCCGGCGTTCGCGCAACACCACGACCGCGCTTTGTCCATCCTGCACGGCAGAGGCTACGAAGTCCACGATTCCGACACCGACCTCTATTGGGCAAGACCCGTTTTGGAATTTGAGGCCTACAAAGGCAGCTTGGAATACAAAATCGTGATGTCTTATCCCGATTTAAACATTCTCGTAGAACGCGTCGATTTATAATCCGCTTCCGAATATTCTTTACTTACCCCACGTCCCGAAAGGATACGACATGAAAAAACTCTTACCGGTATTACTCTTAGGC
>CALDNV010000151.1:0-9507 GCA_937914605.1 uncultured Neisseria sp. | reverse complement strand
CCTTGCCGTACTATCTGTACTGTCTGCGGCTTCGTCGCCTTGTCCTGATTTAAATGTAATCCACTATAACTATTGAATGCGGGTATATCCGGCAAATGTTTGCATGCGCTTAAAAACTTGTTAAAATCTCAAAAAATTATACAAATAATAATCAAAATCATTATATTTATATTCCAATCTGACTTGCGGCAAAACCTTTCCGAAGTTGTCTGAACATTTTCAGACGACGCTGTCTGACATTCCGCCACACAAGGAATCCGTTATGAAGCCAGTCAAAGTCAACACCCTTGCCGCCTGCATCGCCGTCATTGGTTTCTCTCCCATGATTTATGCTGCCGATAATACGCCGACCGTCATTCTCGATCCCGTTACCGTCAAAGGCACACGCAATAAAGATGAAATCGGTAAAAGCCGAGTTTATACCCGCGAAATCGTCAACCTCTACAAAGGCAAGGAGGATGTCGAAACCTTCAAAGGCAACACCGTGTCCGACCTCTTCAGCGGCCTGCCCGGTGTCTACAGCGGCGAGGCGCGCAACAGCGGCGCGCTCGACCCCAATATCCGCGGCGTGCAGGGGCAGGGGCGCATCCCCGTTACCATCGACGGCACCGAACAGGCGATTACCGTCTGGCGCGGCATGTTTGGCGCAAACAACCGCAACTATGTCGATCCCAATATCATCAGCAGCGTGTATGTGGAAAAAGGCCCGTCGTTCAACCGCGAAGTCAAAAGCGGTATCGGCGGTTCGGTGGCGCTGAAAACCCTCGAAGCCGACGACATCGTGTCCAAAGGTCAGAAATACGGCGTGGAAATCAAGGCAGAGGCTAGCAACAATTCCATCAAGCCGCGCAAAGCCACCTATGCCGAAAACGTGGACTACCGTACCTTGGAAAATCCTTTAAATGTAATGGGCGGATACTGGCGGTTTTATGCCGACGATTCCGACAGATTAACCCCGCGCTTCGGCGGCAAGCATAAATTTTCGGAAGACAAGGCCTACCGCATCGCCGCCGCGACCAAACAAGATAATTTCGATGCCTTGGTTGCCTATGCCTACCGCAACAAGGGCAATTACTTTTCAGGCAAAAAAGGCGCGCACCGTTACGGTTATTATTCTGCCGACAATGCCGAGAACCTCCGCAGACTGAACGAACGGGGAATAAAGGAACTCAGCCCCGAAGCCCCCATTATCGGCCTCTTCTATACGCCGGGGGGCGAAGTAGCCAATACTTCGCTGGAAACCGAATCCTGGCTGGGCAAAACCACCTTCCGCCTGCCGAACAACCAAAGCATCAAACTCGGCCTGCGCCACACGCACTCCACCTTCGGCGAGGTCATGCCCTCGCGTATCCTCAGCGGCGGCGGTTTACAAGGTGAAAACGTCAATTCTCGAAATAAAATCGCCGAATGGCCGCAGGCGTGGGTCAAGCAGCGTGCCTACAATATCGACTATTCGTGGAAGCCCGAAGGCAGCCGCTGGATTGATTTGAACGCCTCGCTGTGGACTACCCGCACCCGCTCCAAAACCAATTCCTCCGGCGGCGTTCCCGGCGATATTGCTTGGACCGACGTGGGATGGAATGCGGCCGCCGACGACTGGATTCAAGGCCTTCGCAAAAGGCCCGGTTTGGACGAAGGCCTGCCGAATACCGACGGCCGCTTCAATACCCGCCAGGCGCAGGCGCTCTACGCCACCAACAACCGCAACGGCTTCAATTTCTCCAACCGTATGAAGCTGCGCGACAATCTTGAGCTGACCGTATTGGGCGACTTTCAGAACGAAAAACTGGCAACGCATAACGAATTTGCCGATTTATATGGCAACCGCTACAAAAAGGAATTTGATCAAAACTTGATCTATCCCAGTTCATTTCTTGATACTATCACCTACCCGCGCAACGGCAGGCGGCGCGAATACAACCTCGGCTTCAATTTCCGCTTCGAACCGCGCCCGTGGCTGACGCTGACCGCAGGCGCGCGCTATACCAACTTCTCCCTGCAAGACGACAGTGTCAAAAAATTCTTAGACAACGGCGGTGAATTGGAAGCCCACAGGGGGCTTCGATATAGAGCCGAAGTTGTAGCAACGAAAAAGGATTACGAAGCCTACCAAAAAGCCAATGCCTGCATCATGTCGCCTACGTGCGAACCGACACAAGACATGTTGGATGCATCTGCTAAAATTAATCCCGTAGGAGCTGACGGTATACTACCAGTGTATATTAATCAAGCGCGTTTCGATTGGGCTAAAGACCAATACGGCAAACTGAATATGGCCGACCATCCGGTATTGAATAATCCCAAAGTGCTGACCCGTGTCGAGAACCCCGCCTATAATCCGGCTGATCCCAGTAGCCCGCGTTTTGTAAATAAATTCCAGAGCTTTAGGGCCGAGGGTTCAGGCGAACTTGCAGGCGACGTTACTTACAGAACCCCGCTGACCTCGGCGCAGAAGCAGCAGGCGCTGAAGCAGAAAGGCAGCGGCTGGGCACCCGCCGCCTCGGTAACCTTCAATCTGACCGACTATGCCCGCGCCTACCTGCGCTATACCCAAACCCTGCGTTTTCCCAGCATTTTCGAGGGCACCGTAGGTGTTCCCATCAGCCCGCAGCTCAACACCACCTCGGTAAACCGCTATGGCTACCAATGGAAACCCGAACGCGGCAAAAATTTCGAGGTCGGCTATATCCACGACCTGACCGGAATGTTCCCGAAAATGCGCAAGGCCGATTTCCGCATCAACTATTTCCGCAACACCACCAAAAACATCATCGACCGCAACGACCAGCTTGAATTCGAACAATTCGACAAGCAGATACGTTCTGGCGCGGAATTGTCCGCCCGCTTCGATACCGGCAAGGTGTACGGCAGCCTCGGCCTCATCCGCACCATCCGCAACGACGTCTGCGACGAAGGTGCCGCATTCACTGATCAATTACAGTCAGCCGTACTGAGATTGCATGTTCAAAGCAGCGGTAGCAAACCGCTGCTGCGCGCGCCGACCTGTTTCCCAGGCGGAGTGAAAATCGATGGTTACCTGTCATCTATGATGCAGCCGCGCTGGTCGGTCGATGCCGAGTTGGGCGCACGTTTCCTGAAAAACAAACTGGATGTCGGCACCCGCTTCCACTGGCACAGCGACGTCTATAAAACCCGTGTAGACTCATGGCGCGGCTTCGAGCGGGCGGTTAACGACCACTACGCCACCGCTGTGGACGAAGTCAAAGGTTATACTGACGGCATAGAAGATATGCGTTGGACCCCCACGGCCGTCGTCGATGCCTATCTGCGCTACCGCATCAACAAAAACATCACCGCTGAGTTGGTGGGCACCAACCTGACCAACCGCTACTATATGGACCCGTTCAGCCGCTCCTTCATGCCCGCACCGGGCAGGACGATCAGGATAGGGATTACGGGCAAATTTTGACCTATCGTCAGGCCGTCTGAAAAATACCGCCGCGCCAAAGCAGCCGGAAGATTTTCAGACGGTCTCTTCCTTTTCAGACGGCCTTCTCCGCCTTTTCAAACCCATCCATTACTCCCTTTGACAAAACCGCCCTTCCCACTACCCCGCCATTTCCGCACAACGGCAATCCGAACCTGTCATCACCTCGACAACAAATCCGCGCCATCTCCACGCAGACGGGAATGGGGGAAACAAAGCAGATTTATCCGTGCTGGCATTAGATATTTATGTAACCGCTACAACAATTATTTCTTTGGTTATATTTGATTAACGCAAAAGTTAATAGATAAAATATATTTAACAAAGAAGATAATTAAAATTATTTTTATTTGCATTAGTTGTAATCAGGCGTATAGTTCATATTACCTTCTGAATGCATTAAAGACCGCTTATCCGAATCCGGTCCGATTGAAACGGCCTTTTGTAAATCTTCGGAAGGTATTTGTAAACACCACATTTAGGAGATTTAATCATGACACACGCTAAACTTCTGATGGCCTTGGCCGCCGTGTTTGCCGCATCTTCTGCCCAAGCTCAAATCCGCACTTTTACTTCTGGTACGCAGATAGGGGCAACGGTTACAAACAACGGACTTCCCCGTCATATCGAATTGGGAATAGAAGGAGAAGGCAATTACAGAGGCAAGGCTGCTATCAATGTTGTTGACCCCAGTCTAGCAGCCCTATCCAAACAGAAAAAGGTAGCTAATAACAATCCCACTCCGTTCGCCAAAGTAGATTCTATCGGAACAAGACCATTTATCCGCCACTTGGCCAACGGCATTGTTAATAAGGACAGAAACGGCGTTATCGTTGCCCGCATGTACCGTATGAGTGGTTCTACTTGGGACGCGCTTTACAACAACAAAATATGGAAAATGCCCAACCACTCCCATTTGGGCCGTATGACTTACAGTAAAGTCGGCAATCTGGATGTGTATTTCGGCGAATGGGCGGATGTGAAAGCGGGATCCGGTGCGGGTACTGCCGGTACCAATACTTCCGTGTTCTACAACGGCACGGGTAAAACTACCAGAATGCCGACCAGCGGCAAGGCTACCTATGCCGTCAAAGGTATCAACAATTACGTCAACCAGAACTCGCCCATCATGACCGGCACGCTGACCGCCGATTTCGGTGCCAAGAAATTGAACGGTACGATTACCAAAACAGGTTTGAGTGTTGCAATCGACAATGCCGTTATCAATACCGCCCAGGCTTCGTTTAGCGGCGCCGCCAAAGCCAACAGTAGCATCAACGGCAGAACCCAAGGCCATTTCTACGGCAACAATGCCGCCGCGCTGGCAGGGGTAGCCGATTTTAATAATCCTAAACTCAATACTGCCTTCGGCGGCACCAGACGCTAAAGCAGGCTGATTGGAAAACGATAATTATCCGTCGAGCGGAAGCCCCGCTTTCGCCCGATTCGGTTTCAGACGACCTTTAAACGAATTTTCAAAAAATATTCAGCTACATTAAAGAGGTTGATTATGAAACACACCGAACTTCTGATAATAGCGGTGGCTGTGTTTGCCGCTACCGCCGCGCAGGCACAGCCCCATTTTTTTGTATCCGGCACTCAAGCGGGCGCAACGGTTACGGACGGCAGGCAGCCGCGCTATATCAGGCTCGGAACCGAATCGTCAGGCTGGTACGGAAACAGGGCTTCCGTTCATATTACTTATTCCAATCTACTGACTTATAAAGGGAAAAGGCTGTACCACACCCATAAAAATTCGACTTCGTTCGCCCGTTTCGACGAAATCGGCAGATTACCGCTTACCCGCCGGTTATTCGACGGTATCGTCAACCGGGATGATAACGGCGTAACCGTTACCCGCCTTTACCGTATGTACAGCCCGATTTACAGATATGTCCCCGGCGGGGTACCCAACGATTATTCCAACCTGGGCCGTATGTCTTTTGCTAGGGCCGGCAACGCGGACGTGTATTTCGGCGATTGGGCGGACGTGCAGCCGGGTGCGGCGGCGGGAACTGCCGGAACCAATTATTCCGTGTTCTACAACGGTACGGGCAAAACCGCGAAAATGCCGACCGGCGGCACCGCCGTTTACTCGGTCAAAGGTATCAATCACTATGTCGACGCCAATACCGCCCTGCTGACCGGTGATTTAAAGGCGGACTTCGCTAAAAAAAGGCTGAACGGCACAATTAAACGCCCCGGCCTGAGCGTTACCGTCGACAATGCCGTTATCAACACCGCGAACGCTTCGTTCGGCGGCAGGGCTACGGCTAACGATGTAAGCGGTATGACCCGCGGCAATTTCTACGGCAACGATGCCGCCGCGCTGGCCGGTGTCGCCGAGTTCGCCCGAAATCCGAATCTCAATACTGCTTTCGGCGGTACGAAAAAATAATAATTGAAAACCCGAATGTCTGCCGGCCCGCTTCAGAGGCCGTCTGAAAACCCAATCCCACCACACCAAAAGGAAAGTAATCTAAATGAAACGCCTGCTCATCCTGCCCGTTTTTCTGAGCCTGCTGCCCCACGCGTTTGCCGACGACAGGGAAGACCGCTTCATGCAGCTCAAACAGGGAACGGAACTCCGCCGCGCGCAGCAGGAAAGGAACGAAGCGGACAATACGGCGATTGAGTTCGGCGCGGGAGAAATGCAGGACGGCGAAGATTTGGCGTTGTCGCTGATGAAGGCGGTCAACGCGCAAAACGAAGAGGAAACGGCGCGGCTGTTGGACATTTACCGCCGTCAGGATGATTACGATCCCGATATAGTGCTGTTTGCCGAGGCCAATCAGGCGGTGTTCCGCGACGATTTGAAGGCCGCGCTGGCGAAATACCGCGAGCTTTACCGCAAAAATCCCGAATTTCTGCGCGGCCGCCTGGATTTGGCACGGCTGCTGTTTATAGACAAACAAAACAAAGAATCGGCGGCATTGTTCGACGGCATCGATATTCCCGAAGTGCCCGCCGTCAATGAGAAAATCAAAGTGTTTGCCGACGCTTTGAAGAAACGCGATGCGTGGAGCGGCTCGGTTTCGTTCGGCGCGGGTTACGACACCAACTTAAACCAGTCGTCGGGCGCGACGGTTGTCCGCAATCAGACAAGCTGCGGTTTCGATTCGAACGGGCAGCCGATCCTAGACGATGCCGGAATGCTGTCCTGCCGCGACGAACAGCTTGACGCCTACGCGCCCGATGCGTTGAAAAACCGGATGTGGGTATATGAAGCCAACTTAAGCAGACGCATTTCGCTCAACGGCCACCACGGCCTGCAACTGGGCGGCTACGCATGGGGCCGGCTCTATCCCGGCAACAAGGAATACGGCGAACACAATATCAACGTCAGCCCCGCTTACAGTTTTCAGAGCAAAGACCATTCCTTCAGTATCGGCCCGCAGGTGCAATACGAATGGTCGGGCGGCAAACTGCGCGACAGCAGCGCCGGCATCAGTACGGCATACAGCCGCACCTTTTCCGACCAAGCCTCGCTGGGCGTGCAGCTCGACCACAAATACGACCGCTACCGCGGCGAATTAAAACATTTCAACGGCCCGCAGACGCTTCTGTTCACCACCGCCATCTACGCCCTGCCGAAAGACTGGCTGGTATTCGGCGGCTACGACTACCTGCGCAAAAACAGCCGCGAAAAAGTGGATTCCTACCGTAGGCACGGCCTGCGCGCGGGTGTCAACAAGCGTTTTGAATCCGGTATCGACGCCACCTTTCAGGCAATCTGGCGCAAAACAGCCTATCAGGACTACCATGCCTGGCTGGAAACCCGCCGCCATGATTTCGAACGCACCTATCAGTTGGACATCAAATTTGACCGTCCGTCCTTCCACGGCATCACGCCCGTTTTCAGTATCAAACACACCGACAACAAAAGCTCGTCCTGGCTGAACCGCTACAAACGCAACGAATTTACCATCAAAGCAGAATACAGATTTTAAGCGCCCGAGGTCGTCTGAAAACGAATTTTCAGACGACCTCAAAGGTTTGTGTTGCATAAGCGGCAAGCTAAGGAGTTGGTTTTGTAAGAGTGCTATTTTTATCCCGAATCCACGCTATAATACGAACCTTGTTTTCAAACCGATTCGAGATCTCGTTTTCAGACGACCTTTAAGATAAAAAAGGTCGTCTGAAAACGTTTGTCCTGTCCATACGCATACGCCGAACTATGATTCCATCCGATTTCATTGACGAGCTTCTGGCCAAAGTCGATATTGTCGATATTATCGACGAGCAGGTTCCGCTGAAGAAGGGCGGGGCGAATTATATGGCTTGTTGTCCGTTCCACAAGGAAAAGACGCCGTCGTTTTCGGTCAGTCCGACCAAGCAGTTTTATCATTGTTTCAGTTGCGGGGCGCATGGTTCGGCGATTGGTTTTGTGATGGAACATCAGGGGCTGTCGTTTCCGGAGGCGGTACAATTTCTTGCCGACCGTGTGGGCATGGTCGTGCCTAAAGTGCGCGGGCAGAACGATAATCCTGAAGTCCGTGCCGAACGTAAGAAAAAACAGCAGACGCTGGAGGAAACGACGGCTGCGGCGGCTGATTTTTATGCGCAACAGTTGAAATTCAATCCAGCGGCGAAAGCTTATTTGGACAAACGCGGCTTGAGCGCGGAAGTCATCGCGCATTATGGTTTGGGCTACGCGCCCGACGGCTGGCAGCCTTTGGCGCAAGTGTTCCAGCCGTATCCGAATACCGCGTTGGTGGATACGGGGATGGTGATTGACAATGAGGGTCGGCATTATGACCGCTTCCGTCATCGGATTATGTTCCCCATCCGCAATCCGCGCGGGCAGGTGATCGGTTTTGGCGGCAGGGTGTTGGACGACTCGAAACCGAAATATTTGAATTCGCCTGATACGCCTCTGTTTGATAAGGGGAAAAACCTTTACGGATTGTATGAAGGGCGTGCCGCGGTCAAGGAAGCAGGGCGGATTTTGGTGGTCGAAGGCTATATGGATGTGGTCGCGCTGGCGCAGTTCGGCGTGGGCTACGGCGTGGCGGCTTTGGGCACGGCGACGACGGCGGAACACGTCAAAATCCTGATGCGTCAGGCGGACAGTATTTATTTCTGTTTCGACGGCGACAGCGCGGGGCGGAAGGCGGCTTGGCGCGCGCTGGAAAACGCGTTGCCGCAGTTGAAAGACGATAAATCGCTGCATTTTTTATTCCTGCCGGAAGAACACGACCCCGACAGCTACATCCGCGCCTACGGCAAAGCGCAATTTGAAGACGCGCTGTTGAATCAAAGCAAGCCTTTGTCGGAATATTTTTGGGAGCATCTTTCAGACGACCTCAATCTCAATACGCAGGAAGGTAAGGCGGAATTGGTGAAAACCAGTTCGCCGCTTTTGGCGCAAATCACCGCGCCGGCATTGGCTTATCTGTTGAAACAACGGCTTAGCGAGCTGGTCGGCATCGATCCCGACAATCTCGCCCAACTGCTGGGGCAGGAAGCGCCGAAGCGGCACGTCAAACAAAAAAGCTACAAACTGCCTCCGATTTCCGTCAAACAACCTGTCATGCTGACGCTGGTGCAACGGCAAATCCGCAGCCTCTTGATAAATCCGGATTGGGCTGCATATATAGACCTGCCCGATTATGTGGCATTGGACGGCGATTTCGCCTGCCTTGCCAATCTCGCCGAAACCATTAAAAGCCATGCCGCCGTACCTGCTACCGCGCAGGTTTTAGAGTATATGCGCGGTTCTCCTTACGAAGAAACCGTGAACCAAATCTTCCAATCGACACTCTATTCTGAAGAAATGGAAGGCGGAGGCGAAGAAGACCGCGAGAACTTCCAAATCGGCATGAAGAAACTCCTTAACGAGTTGAAATACCAACAAATCGAAACCCTCAAGCAGAAAAGCCTGCAATCGGGTTTGAATGAAAATGAAAAAAAACTCTTGCTGTCGCTTTTGACGGCAAAGCAAAATTGAACGAACGGCAATCCCTGCCGAATCCAGCAACCTTCAGGCCGTCAGAAAAGCATTGTCCCAAGCTGCGAACATGATGATCCCGCAGAACACCCGTTCCAAAGAGCTTTCA
>CALDNV010000150.1:0-5560 GCA_937914605.1 uncultured Neisseria sp. | reverse complement strand
GTGTATGCCTTCGATCCTGAAGATAACCGGAAATATCGCGATAAAGTCATTCCCGCCGCCAATTTTTATTTTGAAGTAGACCAACCAACCGATACCGACAACCGCTACGATTTTTATTTTCTGGGCTCGCATGTTCCCGATCTCGGCAGGGACAAAGCCATTTCGACTTTTTCCGAATATGCCGAAAAGAAAGGCTGGAAAATCGATTTCACGATATTCCATGTCAACGACGGCAGTTTGAACGAACATTCCGATGTTTATCCCGACAGTATCAAAGCGACGGCAGAGCCGCTCACGTTCGAGGACAACATCAAGCGCGAAATGCAAAGCCGCGTCTTGCTGGATTTTAAAGCGGCGGTGCATACGGGTTTATCGTTTCGGACAATCGAGTCGGTCGGCTATCGGAAAAAGCTCATTACCACCAATGCCGAAGTTGCCAAATACGATTTTTATCATCCCGACAATATCTATATTTGGGACGGTAAAACCTTTGACGGTATGGAAGCGTTTCTCGACAAACCCTATCGCGAGCTGCCACCCGAAATCTACCAAAAATACAGCTTTGACAACTGGTTGAGATACATATTGGATCTGCCTCCGTATCAAGAAATCACGTTACCCGAGTAAGCCTCTTTGAGGTCGTCTGAAAGTCTTTGATGTTTTCAGACGACCTCAAAAATTAGATTCATCACACTATTTATGCTATAAGGTCGTCTGAAATCAACAGACTCCATTCCCAAAACAAGGAAGTAAACATGAGCACACAAGATTTAAGCGGCAAAGTCGCATTAGTAACAGGCGCATCGCGCGGTATCGGCGCGGCGATTGCCGACACGCTGGCGGCGGCAGGTGCCAAAGTTATCGGCACGGCAACCAGCGAAAGCGGCGCGGCAGCAATTAGCGAGCGTCTGGCGCAATGGGGCGGCGAAGGCCGTGCATTGAATTCCGCCGAACCCGAAACCATCGAAAACCTGATCGCCGACATCGAAAAAGCGTTCGGTAAGTTGGACATTCTGGTCAACAACGCCGGCATCACCCGCGACAACCTCCTGATGCGTATGAAAGAAGAAGAGTGGGACGACATCATGCAGGTTAACCTCAAATCCGTGTTCCGCGCCTCTAAAGCCGTCTTGCGCGGCATGATGAAGCAACGCGCCGGCCGCATCATCAACATCACATCCGTCGTCGGCGTGATGGGTAATGCCGGTCAAACCAACTATGCCGCGGCAAAAGCAGGCTTGATCGGTTTCTCCAAATCCATGGCACGCGAAGTCGGCAGCCGCGGCATTACCGTCAACTGCGTCGCCCCTGGTTTTATCGACACCGACATGACCCGCGCGCTGCCTGAAGAAACCCGCAAAACCTTCGAAGCGCAAACTTCGCTGGGCAAATTCGGCGAAGCGCAGGACATCGCCGATGCGGTATTGTTCCTCGCTTCCGACCAAGCGAAATACATCACCGGTCAAACGCTGCACGTCAACGGCGGGATGTTGATGCCTTGATTCGGCTGGGAAAATAAAGAAGGTCGTCTGAAAACGGATTTCAGACGACCTTTTTGTTTTGCAGCATAGATGAGCAGGCTGGGATAAACAGTTTAACCTTTGTTGAGTATCTGTTTGTTTTCGCCTTCGCGCCGCAGTTCTTTGGGGAGGACGAAGACGATGCTTTCTTCCGCGCCTTCGCCTTCGCGTATGGTTTCGTGTCCCCATTGCTGTATGGTTTGCAGGACTTCTTTGACCAAAACTTCGGGGGCGGATGCGCCGGCGGTGACGCCGACTTTGTGTTTGCCTTCGAACCATTCGCGTTGCAGGTAGCCGGCGTTGTCGACCATATAGGCATCGACACCGCGTTGGGCGGCGACTTCGCGCAGGCGGTTGCTGTTGGAAGAGTTGGGCGAGCCGACGACGATGACGATGTCGCATTCTTCCGCCAATTCTTTGACGGCAGTTTGGCGGTTGGTCGTGGCGTAGCAGATGTCTTCTTTGTGCGGGTTGCGGATGTTGGGGAAACGGGCGTTCAGCGCGGCGATGATGTCTTTGGTTTCATCGACGGACAGGGTGGTTTGGCTGACGTAGGCGAGTTTGTCGGGGTTTTTGACTTGCAGTCCGGCGACGTCTTCAACGGTTTCGACCAGCAGCATCCTGCCGGGCGGAAGCTGTCCCATGGTGCCTTCGACTTCGACGTGGCCTTTGTGTCCGATCATGATGATTTCGCAGTCTTGCGCGTCGAGGCGGGCGACTTCTTTGTGGACTTTGGTCACGAGCGGGCAGGTGGCATCGAATACGCGGAACCCGCGTTCGGCGGCTTCCTGCTGCACGGCTTTGGATACGCCGTGTGCCGAGTAAATCAGGATGGCGCCTTTGGGTATATCGGCGAGGTCTTCGATGAATACCGCGCCTTTTTCGCGCAGGTTGTCCACGACGAATTTGTTATGGACGACTTCGTGGCGGACGTAAACCGGCGCGCCGAATTCTTCCAGCGCGCGCTCGACGATGCTGATGGCGCGGTCAACGCCGGCGCAGAAGCCGCGCGGGTTGGCAAGGATGATGGTTTTTTGGGTCATGTGTATGGTCCGGATTTCAGACGACCTTATGGGTTGTCGGTTGTTGGTTCGTCGGTCGGTTTGGGTTGTTTTTTGTGGAACAGTCCGTCCAAAACCAATAAAACGGCACCGACGCAGATAAAGCTGTCGGCAACATTAAACGCGGGATAATACCAATCCTTCCAGTAAAACAGTAAGAAATCAACCACATGACCGTGAATCAATCGGTCGATTACGTTACCGAGCGCGCCGCCGATAATCATGGCGGCGCCGATTTTGCCCGAAAGGCGGAACTCGTCGCGCAGGATGGCGCGGGCGAGATAGGCGCTGATGACGAGTGCCAGCCCTAAGAAAAAGAATTTCTGCCAGCCGCCTTGGTCGGCAAGGAAACTGAACGCCGCGCCGGGGTTGTAGGCAAGGGTCAGGTCGAATAGGGAAGGGATGATATTGAGGCGCTCGCCTTCTTGGAAGTGGGCGAGGATTTCCCATTTAGTCAGTTGGTCAAGCGCGATGCCGGTCAGCGCGATCAGCAGGTAGGCGGTTTTTTTGGAAAGGGAGGAAGACATTTGGTTGAAGCTGCCTGAATAAAAACAAAGCGGCTATTTTACCCGAAAGCGCAAAAGCCGTGTTTCAAAAGGTCGTCTGAAAACCTTTTATTACAGGGCAAGGCGCAGGGTTTTGCAGGGTTATCGCAAAACCGCGTAAACGCTGCGTGCAAAAACACTGTCATACGTAAAACAAGGTTTATTTGCTTGATAGGGTGTTGCCTTGCCGATAACATGGCGGCGTTTTTATATGCCTTCCCCGAAAGGATACAGTATGGCTAAAACAAAATCTTTATTGGCAACCGGCATTTTGGCGCTTTTCTCCGCCACCGCCTTCGCCGCTCCGCTTCCTGCCGAAATTTACCTTCCCGCAGGCGCGCATACGGTTAAAGCCGACCGTCAGGGCAACGGCGAATTCGAATACGAAGCCGAGCTGCCCGCACGCGGCAACCCGATTCCGTCTTTGGCGAAAAAAGTCATCGCCCACGCGCGCAGCAAAGGTTTTCAAGTGGTCGAATCTGAAATCAAACACGACGATGCCGATTTGAAATTCAAACGCGGCAGACAAGAATTGGACGTGTCCATCGAAAACAAAGGACATGGCCGCATCGAATACAAAGCTGATTTAGACTTGGACAAACGCTAAATCGACACATACCGCAAAGGTCGTCTGAAAAGAGGTTTCAGACGACCTTTTCACATGGCGGCGTTAACAATTGTTTATGGTTTTTACAACATTTGTTTTATCCGTAAAAACCGTTCGGAAGAAAACACGGGTCGTCTGAAACCTCTTTTCAAACGACCTTTGCATAGGATTGGACAAACGGCATTCAATCAACAGGGCAGGGCGGATTTGCACCGAAACAGAACAAAGCCGAATCATGCCGTATCGTTTTATTTGCCACCGCAATATTTTGTTTTACTGTAAAACACGGTAAAATCCGCGCTCAAAACAATATAAAGCAAAACCATGCCCGAAAGCACCAAAATGTCCGATATGGTTTCGCCTCAAATAAAAAACGCAGATTCATGCACCATTGCAACCCAAACGTCTTACGAAAACATGAAAACACTCTTACTCCTCTCCCTGCTCGCCGTGTCCGCAGCAGAAGCCGCCGATGTGCCGTCCGAGCCTCAAAACCAGCCTGCCCCCGAGTTGCAGGTCAAAACTGCAGAACCTGCCCCCGTCGAAGAAGCAGCGGCCAAGCCTGCTGCCGAAACGTCGTCTGAAAAAGTCGTCAACGTCGATGCCAAAACCCTGCTCGACAATCCCCAATTGCTTTCCCGCGCCATGTATTCCGCCGTTGTGTCGCGCAACATCGCGGGCATCAAAGTCGTCCTGCCGATTTACGAACAATGGCCGGGACACGATAAAAACATGGCGCTCTACGCGCACGGATTGGTTGCCCAAGACGAAGGTAAAATGAAAGAAGCCATCGGGTATTACCGTCAATTTATCGCCGAAAACCCCGATGCCCCTGTCGTCCGCTGGCAGCTTGCCACCGCTTTGTTTGAAGACAAGCAAAACGAAGCCGCCGCCGACCAGTTCGACAAACTCAAAACAGAAGCCAACCTGCCCGAGCCGCTCGTCAAAGGCATCGAATCCTACCGCAAAGCATTGCGCGAGCGCGATTCGTGGAAATTCAACGCCGGCTTGAGCCTTACCCGCGAACAAAACATCAACCAAGCCCCCAGCCGCCGCACATACGGCAACTGGACCTTCCCCGAGCCTATCGACGCCACCACCATCAACTACCAACTCGGCGCAGAGAAAAAATGGTCGCTGCCCAAAGGCTGGTACGTTACGGCAGGCGCGGACAATTACGGCAAAATTTATCCCGAACAAACCAAGTATAACGACGTAACCACCCGCTTCTCAGTAGGCGCAGGCTACGCCGACCAGCGCAACGACATCGGCTTGACCCCGTTCCACGAACGCCGCTTCTACGGCAACGACCCGTACACCTACTCCAGCGGTGCGCGCCTGCACATCAACCGCTGGTGGCAGCCTAAGCTGCAAACCTTGAGCGCCGTTGAAATGGGTCGTCTGAAAAACACCCGCCGCGCCCGATCCGACAGCAACAACCGCCTGCTGAGCAATTCCGTCGTCTATTACCGAAACGCCCGCCAATACTGGGTCGGCGGTTTTGACATCTATCAGGAACGCAATAAAGAAGACAAATCGGACAGCTTCGACCGTTACAGCCTCCGTACCGCATGGGGGCAGGAATGGGGCAAAGGACTGTCCACCATGTTGCGGCTGAGTGCGGCGCAACGCCGTTATCAAACGCCCAGCCTTTTGAGCGGTCAGGAAAACCGCCGCGATAAAGAAGCGGATATTTCGCTCGCCGTGTGGCACCGCGCTTTCCACTTCAAAGGCATCACCCCGCGCCTGACCGTCGCCCACCACAAAACATGGAGCAACGACAAATACTACGAATACGGCAAAACCAGAATGTTTGTCGAATTCAGC
>CALDNV010000149.1:0-3674 GCA_937914605.1 uncultured Neisseria sp. | reverse complement strand
TATCTGTACTGTCTGCGGCTTCGTCGCCTTGTCCTGATTTAGTTAATCCACTATAGAAACCTTGTTTACGCCTGCGCTATCGGGCTGTCTTCTTCCGGCCGCTCTTCTTCGTGTTCCGCGCTGTTGAGCAATTTCAGCAGCTTTTCGGTCTTTTCCGAATCTTCGCTGCGGAGGATTTTGGCGGTTTCGGTTTCGAGCAGGGCGGTGTTGCTGTGCAGGATGATGTTTTTGACGGGCAGAAGATTGTTGGGGTTCATGGAGAATCGGCGCAGCCCCATGCCCAGCAGCATCCGCGTGTAGGCGGTGTCGCCTGCCATTTCGCCACATATGGAGACGCTTTTTTCCATGCGATTGGCGGTGCGGATGATGTGTTGCAGCATTTTGAGGACGGCGGGGTGTCCGGGCTGATAGAGGTGGCTGACGCTGTCGTCGCCGCGGTCGACTGACAAGATGTATTGAATCAGGTCGTTGGTGCCGATGGAGATGAAATCGACGAGTTTGAGGATGTTGCCGACGGTCAGGGCGGCGGACGGGATTTCAATCATGCAGCCGACGCTGACGGTGCCGAAGGTTTCGCCGCGTTCGGTGAGCTGGCGTTGGGCGGTGTCGAGGTGGATCAGGCATTGGCGCACTTCGGACAAGGAGGTAATCATCGGCCACATCATGCGCACGGGGCCGTGGACGGCGGCGCGGAGGATGGCGCGCATTTGGGTGCGGAACATAACCGGTTCGGCGAGGCACAGGCGGATGCCGGTGAGTCCGAGCGCGGGGTTGAGGCTGCCGTTTGGGGTGGAATTTTGACCGAACCAGCGGGGGTTTTTGTCCACGCCCAAATCGACGGTGCGGATGGTGATGCTTTTGCCTTTCATTTTTTTCACAATCGCGCTGTACACTTCGTACTGCTCGTCTTCGGTCGGCATGGTGTCGCGGTTGAGATAGAGGAATTCGCTGCGGAAGAGTCCGACGCCGTCTGCGCCGAAGTTGTGCAGGGCTTTGATGTCTTCGGCGGATTCGATGTTGGCGAGCAGCTCGATGTTGATGCCGTCGGCGGTGGTGGCGGCGGTTTTTTTGAGCTTGTTGAGTTCGCGCTTGTGGAGGCGGTATTCGCGGGCGAGGCGGCGGTATTCGTTGAGGACGACTTCGTCCGGATCGATGATGAGGACGCCGTTGATGCCGTCAACGATGACGGTTTCGTTTTCGGTAATGAGCCTGCGGGCGTTGTGCAGCCCGATGACGGAAGGGATGTCGAGGCTGCGGCCTAGGATGGCGGTGTGGCTGGTCGGGCCGCCGACGTCGGTAACGAAAGCGGTAATGCGCTGCTCTTTAAAGAGGACGGTGTCGGCGGGCGAGAGGTCGTGGGCAATCAGTATGGTGTCTTCAAACAAGCCTTCGTTGAGGTTTAAGTCGTTGCTTTGCCCGACGAGGTTGTTGTGGATGCGGCGGACGACTTGCAGCATGTCTTGTTTGCGTTCGCGCAGGTAGTCGTCTTCGATGTTGTCGAACTGGGCGGCGAGCTTGTCGCTTTGCTGTTTCAACGCCCATTCGGCGTTGATTTTTTGTTCTTTCAAAATATCAACGGGTTCGCGCGAGAGGGTAACGTCGGTCAGCAGCATAAGGTGCAGCGAAATAAACGCGCCCAATTCGGTTGGGGCGTTTTCGGGAATCGCGCTGCGCAGTTGTTCCAACTCTTTGCGCGTGGCTTTGATGGCGGCGTCGAAACGGGCGGCTTCGGCGTCGATGAGGTCGTCTGAAACGTCGTATTGCGGCACTTCCGCCGTCCCGCGCGTAATCAGGTGGGCTTGTCCGATGGCGATGCCTTTGCCCGCGGCGACACCGTGCAGCACGATACTCATTATTCGCCCTCGCCGAAGTAGTCGTTGATTAAGTCGGTCAATGCCTTCATAGCGGCGACTTCGTCCAAGCCGTCGGTTTCCAGCTCGATGATTGTGCCTTTGGCGGCGGCGAGCATCATTAAGCCCATGATGCTTTTGCCATTGACGCGGCTTCCGTTTTTCGTTACCCAAACTTCGCTTTGAAACTGAGACGCGGTTTGGGTGAATTTGCTGGAAGCGCGGGCGTGGAGTCCGAGTTTGTTGATGATTTCGATTTGTTGTTTTTGCATGTTCGGCTTTCGGGTGTGCGGGGTCGTCTGAAAACGTGTCGGTCGGGTTAGACGGCTTCGGCGTGCTGTTTGCACACTAAATCTTCCGGTTCGGCGGTGATGGCGAAAATGCCTTTGACGGCGGCTTCCCTGACCGTTTCAGTAAAGGCGGCGAGATCTTCCGCCATGGGCGAGTATTGGGTCGCTTTAATCATCATCGGCGCGTTCAGTCCGGTCAGGATGGCGGATTTGCCCGCGCGAACCAGTCTGCGGGCGGCATTGCACGGCGTCGCGCCGAAGATGTCGGTCATAATCAATACGCCGTGGTTTTCAGGAAACTCTTGCAGCGCGGCGATGGCATTGTTGATGATGTCGTTTTGGTCTTCGTCAGGCTCCACGCCGAGGATGCGGATGTTTTCCGGCATTCCCGTCGGGAAGAAATGATGGGTCAGGCTGCGGTAGGCTTCGCCTACTGCCTCGTGGGTAATGATTAAAAGGTTGATCATGATGTGTTCCCTGATGATTTTATTCGGCCGGCGTGGACGAAGGTATCGTTTGTTCACCCGCCACATAGCGCGATATGGTGGCACAAAGGTCGTCTGAAAAGGTTTTCAGACGACCTTTTTCATTCCGCGTCAGCCTTGGTTGAGCGCGTAAATCTCGCCCAAATTGCGCCAGCAGCCCGCCGCATCCATACCGTAGCCGAAGACGTAGCGGTTGGGAACATCCATTCCGACATAATCCGCCTTGGTTGGTTTTTCCTTGTCGATCAACTTGTTGGCAAACACAGCCGCACGGCAGCTCGCCGCGCCCATTTCCAAGAGCTTGGACTGAATCGCCGACATCGTGTGTCCCTCGTCCAAAATATCGTCCAACACAACCACATGACGCCCCCGAATCTGCTCCGGGTCGGGCATCCGTTTCCAGTTGAACGTGCCGCCCGCCAGCTTGTCGCCGTAACGGGAAACATGAACATAATCAAAGTCCAAAGGAAAGCGCAACAGCGGCAGCAACTGCCCCGTAAACACCACCGCCCCACCCATCACAGGCAGCAGGAGCGGATATTTGTCCCCCAAGTCGCGCGTAATCTCGTCCGCCACTTTTTGCAGCGCGGCACGGCATTGGTCTTGGTCGAACAAAAGCTCGGCATTATCAAGCATGGCTTGGGTTTCAAGGCGTTTGGTTTCTAAATCGATCATGGTAAACGGGGAAATCAGTTGGGAAAAAGGAAATTATAAACCCAAATCGGGCTGAGGTCGTCTGAAAACAGAGAAGCGGGTTTTGCCATCGCTTTCAATACACCGGCCTAGCTATCAGTTGCAGTAGCAGTAGGTCGGATTCTCGAATCCGACAGCTTTTGAGATGGCGGTTTTTTGTCGGATACAAGTATCCGACTACGGCTGAAATCCCGCTGCCGCTTTAACCCGTCTTGCCGTTTTTTGAGCAGAGGAAACCCTTTTCGCAGGCAAATCCCGCGTGGCGGGCGTTGGCGGAATGCGCCGAACTGGCTTAGTTGCAGTAGCAACTGTATTTTTGACCCCGTCGGGCAAAAATACCAAAACTCAAATCAAGC
>CALDNV010000148.1:0-3171 GCA_937914605.1 uncultured Neisseria sp. | reverse complement strand
AGGCTTTTATGAGTGTCCAAGATTTGGGGGCCAGTTCAGTTTTCAGACGACCTTTCGCATCACCAATCCATTTATAGTGGATTAAATTTAAATCAGGACAAGGCGAGGTAACGCCGTCCTGGTTTAAAGTTACCACTATATCTCGCTAAACAAAGCAAACCATTCAGACACACCTTCCACCGCTTATCCCATTTTCTTTACCCATTATCTCAACCCAGCTAACATACAAAATTCATCGTCATTTCCACCCAACATAAAACCCGATTTATTTGTTACAAACCGCATCAGGAGATGATGAACATCGAAAAAGTACAAAGAAGGTTATCAATAATGAAGACATTCAATAGAAAGCTGATTGTATTAGCGGGTTTGCTGGTTATGGTGGCATGTAGCAATCAGCCGAACTTGGCTCAAGATGGGAAGCAAAAGGCAGAAGCCGTTAAAACCGCAGCTACATCGCATTTTGAATGTCATCCTTCCGAATATAGGTTTAATACACTTCCCCCGCTCCCGCCTGCAGATCCTGCAGCATACCCGCGATATGAGCCTACGCATTTCGAGGCAGTTAAACGCCTGCCTATCCCCATGAACAAAGAACTGATTGTTCCCAAATTGCAAGAGTTAGGCTTTATCGAAAAAAGCAATAATGAAATCGTTGAAAAAAATTTCGGGAAACAAAATATGTATAGAGCCGCTGACTATCATGCCAATCTTTTTTCTGTATCTATAGTTTTAAAAGACTTTGTCAAATTGGGATGTCCGTATAGTGTCAACATATATCATGTCAATAACAAGGTAGACGGTGTGGATGCTGTGATTGGAAACGATGGACTTATCTTGAAAGACACCACTATCCCCGATTTAATCATTTCCACCATCGACCATAAAAATAAACCGGACCACCTGTTTAAAAACCTGTTGGACAAACATATCCAAAACATCGAAGCCTTTAAACAGAAACAGCAGCTGAATAAAGAGCTGATCAGCACGCGCGCCGTGTATGATGGCATTACCTATGAAATCAATTCTTTTAAAGGCGGCAGGTCAACCAATCTGCAAATCTATCGATATAAAGACAAGTCAAACAAAAAATCTCATTAAAACACGGGAGCCAACCGCTCATGACACAGGTCGTCTGAAAACCTCAAACCGACAATATCGCAAACACGGCAATCGGTTTCGCAATGCCAAACCTGTGTTTTCAGACGACCTGTCCATATGCCGCAGCCTTTCAAAATCGGGTATGATTCCCCCTTTCAAATCAGGAGCCTGACTATGCAGACCCAAGCCGTTATCCGCCATATTGCCGACTGGCTGAAAAACTATGCCGCCGCCGCACACGCCAAGGGATTTGTCGTCGGCGTTTCCGGCGGTATCGATTCCGCAGTCGTTTCTGCCATCGCGGCACGGACGGGGCTGAAGGTTCTGCTGCTTGAAATGCCCATCCGCCAAAAAGCCGACCAAATCAGCCGCGCGCAGGAACACATCCGCCGGTTGGAACAGGCGTTTCCCAACGTCAGCGGGATGCGCGTGGATTTGACGCCGACTTTCGATACCTTTGCCGCTGATGTCGAAGTTGATGAAACCGAGTTCCCCGCCAAACAGCTTGCGCTTGCCAACGCCCGCAGCCGCCTGCGGATGCTGACGCTTTATTATTACGGGCAGCTAAACGGTTTGCTGGTTACCGGCACGGGCAACAAAATCGAAGATTTCGGCGTGGGCTTCTTCACCAAATACGGCGACGGCGGCGTGGACATCAGCCCGATTGCCGACTTGACCAAAACGCAGATTTATCAAATTGCCGCCGAACTGGACATCGCCGAATCTATCCAAAAAGCTGTGCCGACCGACGGGCTTTGGGATACCGAGCGCACGGACGAAGAACAGATGGGCGCGAGCTATCCCGAACTCGAATGGGCGATGAGCGTTTACGGCACGCACCATCCCGAAGATTTTGAAGGCAGGCAGCGCGAAGTCTTAGAAATCTACACCCGCCTGCACAAAGCCATGCAACACAAAGTCAATCCGATTCCCGTCTGCAAAATTCCCGAAGAGTTGCTGAAATAAACAAGGGGTCGTCTGAAACTGGTTTTCAGACGACCTTTTCAAAACAAAGAGGGTTGAAATCGTCAAACATTGCTCCAAAATATCGAATGTGCTTACAGCAGGTTGCATAAATTACCCGAACTTATCAAACCCGCCGTTTTATGTAAAAATACCGCAATGGAAAAAATTACTCACCAAAATCTACATCCCTTACTTTCCAAAAGCCTGACCGACACCGATTTCGTCCTTATCCTCAACGCCTTAATCAAATTCCTGCGGCGCGGCGGCAAAAAACAGGCGGCAGAACGCTTCGACCTGATTATCGTCACGCTCAAACAAGACGAAGAACTTGCAAAAAATTTCAGCGGACGCTTCTACCACTGGCTCTCGCAAGTCCACATCTATCCCGCGCTGATCAAACTCGGTATCTTCTCGCGCCACAGCTTTACCCGCGAGATGGGCATACGCATCTACGAACGCTTCAGCCCGTCCTACAAAGACTTTGCCAACCTGCGTGAAGTGTTCCTCTACCTGTTCCACTCCGAAAATGACGACAAATGGCTGCAAACCCTCAGCATCCGCCAATGGTTGAGCCTGTACGACCTGATCCGCACCAGCGCCGATCCCGCCTTGCTGCAAAACGCCTGCCGCCAGTTGGTTGACGCCCGCCTGCGTGCCATCGAAATGCTGGCCATTTGGATTGCCTCCGAAGCCATCGAACCCGACCTCATCCGCATCGCCCCGCGCCTGCTCGAAGCCGATTCGCCCTTCGTTGCCCTCCAGCGCGAAACCGCCAAGCTGGTCGAACACTACCGCAACGACACCACCCCTTACGACACCGCCCACCTCGAAGTCATGTTCGACCAATGTTGCAGTCAAATCGACTATCTGCGCCGAAAAGGAACGGGCGCAGGTTCAGGCTCGTCCGTCAAAGTCGCCCACCTGCTCGAACGGCTCCAGCAGACCGTAGATCGCCTGAAACTGCTCACCGACATCCAAACCGATGCCGGCAACCGCAACCGCCTGACCATTACCCTGATGAACTCCCTCATCTACGCCGCGGTCGAGCAGTACAGTACCCGCCACCTGCGCCGCAGCAGCATACGCATGCTCGCCCGCAGCATT
>CALDNV010000147.1:0-8759 GCA_937914605.1 uncultured Neisseria sp. | reverse complement strand
TCTCTGCAATCCTTCTATAGTGGATTAACTTTAAATCAGGACAAGGCGAGGCAACACCGTACTGGTTTAAAGTTAATCCACTATATAATAGGGTCTCCACCCAACCCCATATTTCGGGGAAACCCGCCCAGCGAAAGGACATCCCATGACCGCCCTGCAAACCATAGCCGAACACCTCACCCGACACCGCCAAACCGTCACCTGCGCCGAATCCTGCACCGGCGGTCTGTTGGCGGGCGCGTTCACCAGCATTGCGGGCAGCTCGCAATGGTTTCATCAAAGTTTCGTCACTTACAGCAACCAAGCCAAAGAAGAGCGCCTCGGCGTCATGCCCGACACGCTGCTGCAACACGGCGCGGTCAGCCGCGAGACTGTTTACGAAATGGCGCGCGGCGCGAAAGCCGTCGCCCAAGCCGACTACGCCCTCAGTATTTCCGGCATCGCAGGCCCGGGCGGTGGCAGCGCGGCGAAACCTGTCGGCACGGTTTGGTTCGGTTTGTCCACGCCGACCGAATCATTGGAACAGATGCAAGTTTTCAGTGGCGACCGCGAAGCCGTCAGAACACAGGCCGTCGAGTTTGCCCTCAATCTTTTGGCAAAACATTTGGTCTGACCGTTTTTTGTCGGCTGCGAATCCGTTGGCTTTCGAAAACCCGACGTATGCGGTTTTCACATACCACATCAAAAAGCAGGGATGCCATCACGCACCCCTGTTTTTTATTTTCAGACGACCTTAAAACCTTGTACCCAAACTGATGTGCCAACGGAGTTTTTTGTCTTGGTGTCCGTAGGCGACGTCGAAGGAGAACGGGGCGACGGGGCTGAACCAGCGCACGCCGAGGCCGGTACCGTGTTTCATGCTCATGCGTTTGAAGTTGCCTGCGGCGTCGCCGACATCGTGGAAGACGGCGCCGGATACGCTTTTGGTAATCGGGAATTGGTATTCGAGGCTGCCGACCAGTAATGCCCTATCGGGGAGGACAGAATTGTTGGGACCTGCCAGACCGATGCTGTCGAGCTCGTAACCGCGTACGGAAGAGGCACCGCCGGTGCGGAACATGAGGCTGGAAGGTACGTCTTCGCCTTCGCGGGCGTAAACGTAGCCTGCCTGTCCGCGGACGATGAAGGTGCCGAGTTTTTTGTTTTCGGGTGTGTAGAAATAGCCTGCGCGGGCGGTGGCGCGCGCCATGGTGGTGGAAGACAGGAAGTTGCCCAGCGTTGCGCCGATTTTGCCGTCGAGGTAGTAGCCGTTTTCGGGACGCAGCTCGGTTTCGATGTTTTGGCGTTTCCACGAGGCGGTCAGCATGGTGGCGTGGCTGCGGCCGAGGTCGTAATTGGTATCGGGCACTTTGCGGTCTTCAGTGATGAATTCGATACCGAGGCGCGATTCGATGCCGTTGCGGTCGCGCACGCGCCAAATACCGCTGGTCAGGGCGCGTTTTTCAAGGTTTTGGGTGGTCGAGCGGTTGTAGGACGTGTTGGTCGTCCAGTATTTGCCTTCGCTGTTGCGCGGCTGGCTGATACCGGCGGCGAGGGTGGTTTCGTATTTGTCCATGTCCCAAACGACGGAGCCGATGTAGCCTTTGTTGAAGAGGTTGTAGTAGTCGTAACCGATGCGTCCGCCGAGGCCGTATTCGGAATCGTAGCGGATACCGGTTTCGAGTTTGTGGCGTTTGACTTCGGTAACGTTGACTTTGACGGGCACGCGGTCGCCTTGGAGTCGGTCGAAGTCGGCTTGAACGGATGCGCCGGAGTAATGTCCGTTTTGTTCGAGCGCTTGTTGGAAGTCGAGCAAGAGGTCGAGATCGTAGGGTGCGCCGGGTTTGAAACGTGCCAGGCCGGCAACGACGTTGTCGGGATAGCGGCGGGTACCGGTGATTTCAAAGTCGCCGAAATAAATGGGACGGTTGCTTTCGACGATCACGTTCAGATCGGCAGTGTTGTTGTTGGGATTGACGGTGGCTTGGGTGTTGCTGAGTTTGGCAAGCGGGTATTTCTTGCGGGTTACTGCGCTGAGGACGGAGGTTTTGCTGCCGCTCCAGCCGTCTTGGTCAAAGTATTCGCCAACGGGCTGCTGCCAGTTGAGCATGGCTTTTTGGTAATACTCGGCAAGGTTGTCGTCTGAAAGGATGTCACCGAGGATGGCGACGCTGACGTTGTCGATTTTAGTGCGCGGGCCGGGATTGACGGCGACGGTATAGCTCGAACCGTTGTCTTGGACGTTGACGCTGCCGTTGAAATAGCCTTTGGTTTTGAGCATGGTTTTGACGTTGTCGGGCGTTTCTTCGGCGAGGAAGCCGACCTGCTCTTTGTCCAACTCTTCGTCCTGCTGCTGGGTAATCAGCGGCAGGTATTCTTCGAGCATGGATTTGACTTCGCTGTTTTTGGTTTCGATTTTGACGGGAAACTTGGGCGTCAGTTTGCCTGCTTTGGCAGCCTGCTCGGATTGCCCGCCCTGCTTGAAGCCGGGAATCGGTTCGTAGTCTTCGGCACGCGGCAGGTCTGCTGCGGCTGCGTGTCCGTAGGCAAGGGCGAGTGAGGCAATCAGGATGGGCGAAGTCAGTCTGGTCATGGCAAAAAATGTTTCAACGGCAGAAGGGTTCTAAATTCTACCATTATTTTCAATCGGGTTTAAAACCCGCCCGAGACGGAGGGGTCGTCTGAAAAGGCGGATGCGCCTGTCTCTGTGCGACAGAAGCAAAACACATTAACTCCCTCCAATCCGAAAAATACAGCACAAACTGCCCAATTCTCTAAAAAATCAAGCATTTTCCGCCACGATAATCAATTTAATATGTAAACCTGCGCAATAATTGATATTTTCTTTTAAAATGCAACGTTTCTTAACACATAAAGTAAGAGGACGTATCATGGCAAGTGGTCATCCACTGCTGAACGCAGTCAACCGTATCGGACTTGTCCCGCAAATCATCATCGGTTTGATGTTGGGCGTCTTGGTCGGCTCCATCTCCCCGAAAGCAGGTTTGGGCGCAGGGCTGCTCGGCGAATTGTTCGTCGGCGCATTGAAAGCCGTCGCCCCCGTATTGGTGTTTGTCTTAGTGACCGCCGCGCTGGTGCAATACCGCAAAGGCGGCGAAGCCAAAATCAAACCCATCATTATTCTGTATCTCGTCGGCACATTTGCCGCAGCTGCCGTCGCCGTTGCCGCCAGTATGGCATTCCCGACCGCGCTGGTGTTTAAAGACGTAGCTACCTCCACCCTCGCCCCGCCCTCCGGCATCATCCAAGTCCTCAAAGAGCTTTTGATGAAGCTCGTGTCCAACCCGATTAACGCCATCGCGCAAGCCAACTACATCGGCATTCTCGCATGGGCGTTAGTTTTAGGCTCCGCATTGCGCCACCACGGCTCCGACACCACCCGCCAAGTCGTCGCCGACCTCTCCGACGCCGTTACCACCGTCGTACAATGGGTTATCCGTTTCGCCCCCTTGGGTATTTTCGGACTGGTCTCCCAAACCGTCGCCGAAACCGGCTTTTCCGCCTTCCTCAGCTACGGACGCCTGCTGGCTGTCCTGCTCGGCAGCATGGCGTTTATCGCCCTCGTCGTGAACCCGCTCATCGTCTGGTCGCAAACCCGCAAAAACCCCTACGGACTGGTCTTCACCTGCCTGCGCGAAAGCGGACTTTACGCCTTCTTCACCCGCTCCTCCGCCGCCAACATCCCCGTCAACATGGCATTGGCGAAAAAACTCGGCTTGCATGAAGACACCTACTCCGTCTCCATCCCGCTGGGCGCAACCATCAACATGGCAGGCGCGGCGATTACCATCACCGTCTTAGCCATGGCGGCCGCCCACACCAAAGGCATCGTCGTCGATTACCCCACCGCCCTGCTCCTGAGCCTCGTCGCCACCGTCGGCGCATGCGGCGCATCCGGCGTTGCCGGCGGCTCGCTGCTGCTGATCCCCGTCGCCTGCAGCCTCTTGGGCATCGACAACGACTTCGCCATGCGCGTCGTCGGCGTCGGTATGATTATCGGCGTTATCCAAGACTCCGCCGAAACCGCCCTCAACTCCTCCACCGACGTACTCTTTACCGCCGCCGCCGACTTAGGCAGCCGTCGTAAAGAATGAAGACTCAGTGTTTCGCCAAACGTCAAAAAGGTCGTCTGAAGTTTCAGACGACCTTTTTTAATCTAAATTACGGATGAGCTTTACGACATTTTCTCACAGCTGCCATATTCAGTTTCATCACTTCGGCTTTACCTTCAACCTCAGAAACCTGCTTCATGTTTGCGCCGCCGCTAAAAAAACCCATTTTGATATATTGACGTACGAAATAATGTTTGCCCGCTTCCATATGTAGCGACAAACTATTAGTGGAAAACTCCGAAGCAGTCGTTACCATATGCTCTTTGTCCCCATCAACTTCTGTATAGAAGAACACATTTGGTACAGACCTACCCAGGCAATGACCGTCTACCCAAATATCTTTCGCTGACGCACTACTAAACACGCCTGAACGATATATGTAAAGTCCTGCCTTGCCTTCAGTAGGAGACTCAAAAGTTTTGGCATTGGGGAAAACTTTTGCATTACTCATTGGTACTGAAGTGACACAGGCGGATAGCATCAAAACTGAAAATAATGCCGAAAGCATTGAAAATTTCATTATATTTCTCTTTCTTTATGCATTAACAAAATTGCTGTTGAGCAGGTTAGGTCTAAATCTATGGAATTACCCTAACCCTGCCCAAAAACTGCAAAATTTTAATGGATTACGTCGCGTTCCGCGCTGAAACTGGTGTTTAAACTTTCCAGTTGTCCGAGAAATGCTTCACCTTGGAATGTTGCCTTCCCAGCCACCTCTTCCGCTTTTGGTCCGTAAAACTTACCTTCATAGCGGCCTTCTACGGTACGGAACAGGATATTATTCTCACCTGCGGTTGCCTTGCCTGCAAACCTGTTGCCTCTAATGTCAGCTTCTTTCAAAGAAATATCGCGTCGAATACCATTAATTGCCAATTCACCGCTGATTTTTTTCCGTCCGAAATCAGCATATAAAGTTGATGTTCCGATATTAGTTACGTTACCAGAAATATTGTCATAACGGCTGGCATTGCCCCTATATGTTGCGATACCTGATTTCGGCATATCGGCAGTAGTCGTTTCCAAACCAAAATAGAAAATATCGCGCTTTGGGTCTTTGCTGACGTTATAAGCAGTTTTTAGCGCATAAGTTAAGGCTTGTGCTTTCATTCCTGCAAGTCCTGTGGCTTCTACACCTTTATTGATTAGATGTATCACTACCTTATCAATGACAATTTCATCTAATTCTTTATCTTTTTTCATTGCACCATTGAAAGAGTAACTCCGGTTATAACCTGATAAGGTTGCAATACGCTTCCCACCAATTTCCATTCCAATATTGGTTAAGTCCCCTTTTTCAAATTGGTTTTTATCCAAATAAATACCTGTATTTTCTAGTTTCGTTATTTCTTTAATTTCAGGTTTAGTTTCAATAGGAGAAGAAGGTTGGGCTTCTACTTTACTAGTATTATCAGTTTTGACCTCGTTTGGTTTGATTTCTATCGGAGTAGGCGGTGTACTGGGTGCTGCTGTTGGCTCAGGCATTTTTGTTTCGGTTGATTCGGTTTGAGTATTTTTAGTTGTTTCAGTATTGTTATCTGAAATAGTAGGTGTGGGTTCTACTGGTTTGTTATCCAAGTTCACCGTTGGTGTCGGTGCAGCTGTCGGTGTCGTACCTCCTCCGCCTCCTCCGCAAGCTCCTAATAGAATTGCTGTCGCACAAAGCAAGAAAGATTTTTTCATTTTATATTCCTGTGTTTGAATAGAAGATGTATTGAAAAATGTAAAGCTAGTTATTGCCGACATTTTGCTTTACCAATTAATGCATAAATTTGCAAAGATATGCCATTCAGGATAATATATTTACCGCACATCCCTTATCAATACCAATTATTATGATTTAAGACCGTTTATCGGAATAAATTCCCAATTTTAATTACATTCGACTACAAGGAGGCTGTGAATGTCCGTCAATGACAAAATCCGTGCTTTGCGCGAGTTGAACAATTGGTCACAGGAAGATATGGCAGAACGGCTGAATATGTCGAAAAGCAGTTATTCTCGGCTTGAACGGGACGAGAGAAAATTGGATTTAGCAAAGTTGGAAAAGTTGGCGGCAATTTTTAAAATCGATATTGGCGAGTTGGTTGCTTCGGATGATAAAGAATTAGTTTTGTTGATCGGAACGAACAACAGCAACAATCCCGATTATGGGGAAAATGGGCAGATTACGATTGAACTCGAAAAACTAAAGCTAGGCTTGGAACACAGCCGTGAACTGTTGGCTCACAAGGATTTGCTGCTGGCGCAAAAGGATCGGGAGATTTCAGCTTTGCGGCAGTTGGTAGCGCAGTTGCAAAAGTAAGTTATTAAAGAATGAAAGGTCGTCTGAAAATCCTGTTTTCAGACGACCTTTTGCTGTATGAATTTCGTAAAATCTTAAGAACAAGCGGAACCTGCCCGTACAGCCGCGTTCCAATTATTTTCATCATTTTAGGATTCGGATGTTCAAAAAAGCCCTTGTTTTTATATTGATTTTATTCTTTACCTCCGCGCTTTTGCCGCTGTGGATCATGTGGCGCGATTTTTGGGTGTCGCGGTTGGATGCGGATACGGTGCGTCCGGCGGATGCTGCGGTCGTGCTTTCGACCCGTTCTTATGAAGGGGGTCGTCTGAATCCTTGTTTGGTGGCGCGCGTTGAAGCGGCTGTCGAGCTGTATCGTGCCGGCAAGGTGAAGAAACTGGTGATGTCGGGCGGACTCAGCCGCGATTTTCAGTCTGCTTCGGGCAATATGCAGGCGATTGCGGAGAAGATGGGGGTGCCGAAAGAAGACATTATCCAAGAGCGGCGGGCGGAAAATACGTTTGAGAACATTGTGTTCAGCCGCGATTTTATTGAAAACAGCCCGCGCGTCGTCATTGTCAGCGCCGGTTTTCACTTGGCGCGGGCGCGGATGATGGCGGACAGGCAGTGGCAGGGACACGATATTCAGGTGTATGCCGCGCCGTTTTGTTCCGAGCCTTACGGCGGCTATGGTTTCACGGTATTGCGCGAGTCGGCGGCGTTTGTCAAAAACGCTTTGAAGGGAAGGTTGTAGTTTCAGACGACCCGAAGTTGCCGGGTCAAATCATGTATAATTGCAAACAATTTGACTGTTTGATTTAACCGTTTGACCGACCTACCGACAGGACTCCGACATGATCAACCCTATCGCTGCACTTTCCCCCCTAGACGGCCGCTACGCCCAATCCGTTGAAGCATTGCGTCCGATTTTCTCCGAATACGGCCTGATGAGGGCGCGCGTCAAAGTCGAATTGAGCTGGCTCAAAGCCCTCGCCGCCGAACCGAAAATCACGGAGATTCCCGCCTTCAGCGATTTCACGCTTGCCGAAATCGACAAAGTCATCGAAAACTTTTCATTGGAAGACGCAGCCGCCGTCAAAGCCATCGAAGCGACCACCAATCATGATGTCAAAGCTATCGAATACTGGCTCAAAGAACGCTTCGCCGGCGTACCCGAAGTCGCCGCCGCCTGCGAGTTCATCCACTTCGCCTGCACCAGCGAAGACATCAACAACCTGTCCCACGCCCTGATGCTGCAAGAGGCGCGCGAAACCGTCATCCTGCCCAAACTGGCCGAAATCATCGAAAAACTCACCGGCATGGCGCACGACCTTGCCGCCGTCCCCATGATGAGCCGTACCCACGGCCAACCCGCCACGCCGACCACCTTGGGTAAAGAAACCGCCAACATCGTGTACCGCCTGCAACGCCAGTTCAAAAACCTTCAGGCGCAAGAATTCCTCGGCAAAATCAACGGCGCAGTCGGCAACTACAACGCCCACATGGTCGCCTATCCCGACGTCGATTGGGAAACCCACTGCCGCAACTTCGTCGAAATCAGCCTCGGCCTGACCTTCAACCCCTACACCATCCAAATCGAACCGCATGACTACATGGCTGAATTCTTCCAAACCCTCAGCCGCATCAACACCATCCTGATCGACTTCAACCGCGACGTTTGGGGTTATATTTCATTGGGTTACTTCAAACAAAAAGTCAAAGCGGGCGAAGTCGGCTCTTCCACCATGCCGCACAAAGTCAACCCCATCGACTTTGAAAACTCCGAAGGCAACCTCGGCATGGCCAACGCCGTATTGGGCTTCTTATCCGAAAAACTGCCCGTTTCCCGCTGGCAGCGCGACCTGACCGACAGCACCGTCCTGCGTAATATAGGCGTAGGCGTAGGCTATGCCGTATTAGGCTTCGCCGCCCACCTGCGCGGCCTGAACAAGCTCGAACCCAACCCCGCCGCGCTGGCCGCCGATTTGGATGCCACTTGGGAGCTGCTCGCCGAACCGATTCAAACCGTGATGCGCCGCCACGGCGTCGCCAATCCTTACGAAAAACTGAAAGACCTGACGCGCGGCAAAGGCGGCATCACGCCCGAAGTGCTGAAAGTCTTCATCGAATCGCTGGAAATCCCCGCCGAAGCCAAATCCCAACTGCTCGCCCTGACCCCAGCGCTCTACATCGGCAAAGCGGAAGAATTGGCGAAACGGATTTGATACCGTCTTAATAATTTGAGATTAAGTTGACACAAAAGGTCGTCTGAAAACCAAGATTCAGGTTTTTCAGACGACCTTTCGTCAAATATAGTGGATTAACTTTAAACCGGTACGGCGTTGCCTCGCCTTAGCTCAAAGAGA
>CALDNV010000146.1:0-8752 GCA_937914605.1 uncultured Neisseria sp. | reverse complement strand
GATATTAATCTGCCCATACGCCTCGACACCCTCGACCTCAATCAAGACAACGTGTTTCAAAGCGCGAACCCTGCCCGCGATACAAGCTTTTGGCAGCACCACGCCGACAAACCCGTTTGGTTCTGCCTCTTGCCGCCATCCTCGCTGACGCATTACGCCGATACCGTCAAACAATGGGCAGAACTTGCCCGGGCGTGTAACGTGCAACACCTGATTTTCACGAGCAGCACCAGCGTTTACGGCGATAAAGCGCGCGAATGCGACGAAACTGCCACACCCGACCCGCAAACCGAGTCTGCCCGCCAAATCCTCACCGCCGAGCAATACCTGCTAGATAGCGGCGTTCCGAACATCGACATCCTGCGGCTGGGCGGGCTATATTGCGCCGAACGCCATCCCGTCAGCCGCCTCGTTCAAAAGCAAAACATTCGGGGCGGCAACCAGCCCGTCAATATCGTCCACCGCGACATCGCCGTCGAAACCCTGTTTCAGACGACCCTCCACCCCAACGGCAGGCGCATACGCAACATTGTCGAACTGCGCCACCCGACCCGCTGCGATTTCTACACCGCCGAAGCCGCCAAATTCGGCCTCCCACCACCCGATTTCGCGCCTGATGACACAAGCCGCGGCAAAATTGTAAATACCGTTTCCGCCGACGGATTAAGCCTGTAAAATTGGCGCTCCGCAACCGTTTCAGACGACCTTTCGGCAGCGGCAAAACCAAAACCAAAAAACACAGTCTTACTTAACAACCCCAAGCCCGAAAGTATCGAGAACACCCTATGTCCGCCCTATTTCCCGTTATCAACCACCTGATACAGCAAAATCCGGAACATCAACAAGACCTGTCCCGCCTGTCAGGCAAAACCCTGAGCCTCAACCTCGCCGGATTCGGACTGACCGGACGCATCAATCACGACGGCTTCCTCGAAACCGCCGACCAACCCGCCGACACCCTCATCACCTTCCACCAAAGCGCCATCCGCAAAATCCTGATCGGACAAGAACCCGGCGTCGGCGACATCAGCCTCGAAGGCGACCTCATGCTCGGCATGACCGTCCTGCCCATACTCGGCAGCCTGCGCTACTACGCTTCAGACGACCTTGCCCGCATCTTCGGCGACTCACTCGCAGGCAGCATCAGCGAACGCGCCGCCAACATCGGGCAAACCGTCAAAAAAATCGGGCAAAGCATAGCCGAGCAAATCAGCGACTTTTCCCGCGAACCCGAATCCCCCGTTATCGACGCCGCCACCCTGTCCGCCTGGATGGAAGAAGTGGACAAACTGCGCGACGACGTCGCCCGCCTCAACGAACGCCTCGACCGGCTCGAACGCGACATCTGGATAGACTAATTTTCAGACGACCCATGCCTATGAACAGCCCGTTTCACAACATCGGTATCGTAACCCGCCCCAATACCCCCGAAATCCAAAACACCGCCCACACCCTCATCCACTTCCTGCAGGGACACGGCCTCACCGTCTATCTGGACGAAATCGGAATAGAAGAACGCTGCATCTATGTTCAAGACACCGTCGGCTGCCACATCGTCAGTAAATCCGACTTGGGCAAACACTGCGACCTCGTCATCGTCCTCGGCGGCGACGGCACATTCCTCTCCGTCGCCCGAGAAATCGCCCCCCGCGCCGTACCCGTTATTGGCATCAACCAAGGGCATTTAGGCTTCCTCACCCAAATCCCCCGCGAAAACATGACTGAAGAGCTGCTGCCCGTCCTCGAAGGCAAATACCTGCCCGAAGAGCGCATCCTCATCGAAGCCGCCCTCGTCCGCGACGGACAAACCTTCCACCGCGCCCTCGCCCTCAACGACGCCGTCCTCTCGCGCGGCGGTGCCGGACAAATGATAGAGTTCGAAGTCTTCATCAACCAAGAATTCGTCTATACCCAACGCTCCGACGGCCTCATCGTCTCCACCCCCACCGGCTCCACCGCCTACTCCCTTGCTGCCGGCGGCCCCATCATGCAGGCAGGCTTGCACGCCTTCACCCTCGTGCCCATCTGCCCCCAATCCATGACCAACCGCCCCATCGCCATCCCCGACACCTCCGAAATCGAAATCCTCGTTACCCAAAGCGGCGACGCCCGCGTCCATTTCGACGGACAATCCTTCATCGACGTACAAAACCTCGACCGCATCATCATCCGCCGCTACCACAACCCCCTGCGCATCCTCCACCCCACCGACTACCAATACTTCCGAACCCTGCGCCAAAAATTACACTGGGGCGAACAGCTCGTATAAACACCAAAGGTCGTCTGAAACCCGATTGCCAAGTTTTCAGACGACCTCATCAACCCACAAACCCTTCCCCCATTCCCAAACCAACGCCATCCCTATCTAACAACAAACGGACAACCTAAACCCCACGTCCGCCCTTTATCAAAAACGTCCCCAATCATGAACCGACAAAAAACCTACCTCCTGCTGACCGCCCTGTTCACCCTGATTTTCATCGCACTCATCATGCTCGGCGGCTACCTGCTTTCCATCCAAAGCAAACAGTTCGCCGTCGCCGCCTTCCTGTTCGCCTTCGGCGCCGTCTTCGCCCAAATCGGCAGCCTCGCCCTCTACATCCGCCACAAAGCCCGCGCACAAATCATGCGTGAGCAACAAACCGAATCCCATTAAGGCTGGGTATTGTTCGTTATCCATTTGCCGGTTCTACAGGCTTTACATAGGTAAAGTTCTGTTTGCCGCATTGCTCCCCCCCCCCTTGCAATTTACACTGACACCGCATACAACTTGTATGTTCTTAAATCTTTCAACCCACGGGAGTAGACTTATGAAACAAAACATCATCGTTGTCTTATTCAACATCTCCAGCGAAGCTTATCAAGCCTTTTCTGAATTGAAAGCTTACTCGCAGACAACAGATACTTTGGTGGCACAAGCCGTTTTGGTTAAAAAGGAAAATGACCTGATTATCCCAGCAGAAAGCACCGACTTTACCGCCAATACGGTCGAAGGCACATGGACGGGCGGCCTCATTGGTTCACTGGTCGGCATTCTCGGCGGTCCTATCGGTGTTCTGTTGGGTGGAGCTACTGGCGCACTCATCGGCAGTGATGCAGGTACTGCCCAAACATTGGAAGAGGGGGCGTTGCTGGAAAATACAGCCAAAAAACTGGATAACGGCAGTACTGCAATCATTATTTTGGCGCAAGAATCCGACGAGGCTGTATTGGATGCTTTCTTCCACCGTTTCAAAACCGTTATTCTCCGGCAAGATGCAGTCGTTGCCCAACAGGACGTATTGGCAGCAATAGAAGCGCAGGAAGAAGTGGCACGTCAGGCACACGAAGCTTGGAAAAAACAGCGCAAAGCCGAACGCAAAGAGATAGTGGAAGCCTTCAAGGCCGACATCAAACAAAAATTCGACGAATTGGCAGCCAAGTTGAAATAACACTGCCACCAACCCAAGGTATGTAACCGCTCAAATTTTCCGTTTCGGATGCATGCCAAACCGGTTTGAGGCTACCTGAAAATCTATTTTTCAGGTAGCCTCTCCCTTTTTCATGCCCCGCCAAACCATCATGCTCACCCCGCAAAGCTGCGACCTATTCCAACGCCCATTTTTCCAGTTCGCCCAAATCCGCCAATACCAGCCCGAAACCGAAGCGCAAACCAAGCAAGGCCGACTACAAAGCCGCGTGGCAAGTGTGGCGCACGTTGGTTTTACAGGTAGCCTCACAACTGGGCGCGGGCTTTGCCCCGCCGCATATCGAACGCTGGTGCAACGGCTGGCAGCGCGACCTGGCTAGTCGAAACCCTGCACCGCCTGCTGCCAGTGTACGAAGCCTGCCACAATGTGCGGCTGTGAGCGGAAGCAAGCTTCCCCCATCTGCCGTTAAGGCTACCTGAAATCTAAAAGAAACAAACAAAACCAATGACCAAACGCCGAACCTTCCTCATTCTGACCGTCCTCTTCACCCTGCTCTTCATCGCATTGGTAACGTTGGGCGCCTACCTGCTTTCCATCCAAAGCAAACAATTCGCCGTCGCCGCCTTCCTATTCGCCTTCGGCGCCGTCTTCGCCCAAATCGGCAGCCTCGCCCTCTACATCCGCCATAAAGCCCGCGCACAAATCATGCGCTCGCAACAAACCGAACCCCATTAAGGAAAACCCATGTTCGACAAAATCGTCCTCGCCAGCGGCAACGCAGGCAAACTCAAAGAATTTTCCCGCCTCTTCGCCGATTTGAACATCGAAGTCCTGCCGCAATCGCAGTTCGACACGCCCGAATGCCCCGAGCCGTACCACACCTTCGTTGAAAACGCGCTCGCCAAAGCCCGCCACGCCGCCAAACACAGCGGACTGCCCGCGCTCGCCGACGACTCCGGCATCTGCGCTACCGCATTAAACGGCGCACCCGGCGTCCTCTCCGCCCGCTATGCTGGAGCAAATCCCAAATCCGATGCCGCCAACAACAAGCGCCTTTCAGACGAACTCGCCTACCAAGCCGACAAAAGCTGCTACTACGTCTGCGTCCTCGTCCTCGTCCGCCACGAAAACGACCCGCAGCCCATCATCGCCGAAGGCATCTGGCGCGGCCAATGGCAGACAGAAGCCGCAGGAACCTACGGCTTCGGCTACG
The DNA here is from genome assembly GCA_937914605.1 of uncultured Neisseria sp. Classification (GTDB taxonomy): domain Bacteria; phylum Pseudomonadota; class Gammaproteobacteria; order Burkholderiales; family Neisseriaceae; genus Neisseria. The sequence goes on along the minus strand of CALDNV010000146.1, from coordinate 4,129 downwards.
ACCCGCATTTCTACCTGCCCGAACACAACTGCACCGCCGCCGAGCTTGATCCCGAAATCAAAAACGCCGAAAGCCACAGGGGGCAGGCTTTGCGGGAATTGTTGAAAAAAATCGAAGCCCTCTGAACAACAAAAACGTCGTCTGAAAACCCGCTACGCCGTTTTCAGACGACGTTTTCGATCCCGTTTATCGGTAAAACGCACCACCAAAGGAACAAAACTTATAAAATTTTTTCAAAAACTTATAATATCCAAAAAAAACAGCAAATATCCTTACTCAAAAATCCCAATCATAAAAACATAAAACACATTCTACAAACCACTCCTTGAAGATTGATTACCGTCCACACCCGACGGAGCGCCTGTTATAAAGACAATACAAGGAGTCATCACATGAGAAACTACCCCTTCAAAACCATCGTCGCCTGCCTCAGTATTTTGTGGTACAGCCCACACCTGTGGGCAGCAGATGCGACTGCACCCGAAACTGCCGTCCTCGACACTATCGAAGTCCGCGGCAAACGCCTGACCAAAGACCAGAAAGGCGAAGCGCAGCAATACAGCAAAAACGTCTCCAATGCCTATCTCGGCAAAGAATACCTCGAACGCTACCGCCCCGATGCCGCCGGCGACATCCTCAAGGGGCTCAACGGCGTGTACAACATGAATACGCGCAATGCGGGCAGCGCGATTACGCCTAGCATTCGCGGCATCGCCGGAAAAGGCCGTATCCCCGTTACCATTGACGGAATGGAACAGACCGTCGACGTATGGATGAACAATTACGGCGTTGCCGACCGAAACTACGTTGATCCCGCCCTGTTCCGCAGTATTGCGGTAGAAAAAGGGCCGTCGATGACCCGAGGTGTCAAATCGGGAGTGGGCGGTTCGGTCGCCATTCAAACCATCGAGCCGGAAGACATTGTTCCAGAAGGAAAAAAATGGGGTATTCAGATAAAAGGTAGTTTTTCGGGCAATACGGCCAAGCCCCGCGTTGACAATTTGCAATACCTCGGTGTTGAAGACTACCGCACCATTCCGGGCAGGCCGACGGCAGACGGGGCAGCGGGCGCAGTCGCCGGAACGTTGGAACCTTATCAGGCACTCGATTTCCAAGAGAAAAACCCACCGCGCAGCCGCAGCAGCAAAATCGGCAATTTCAGAGACGACCGCTCGGGCATGGTTTCGGCGGCGTTTAAAACCGATATTTCAGACGGCCTGATTGCTTACAGCGACCGCAAAAAAGGCAATTACTTCAGCGGCAAACGCGGGGCGGACGGTTATCTGAACAATCCGGAATACGACCCCAACAATGCGGATTTCGGCAATACGGGCGCGACCATGATACCGAACATGGCGAAGCTCTACCGCCCCGGCGAAGAAGTGTTCAACAGCAACGTGGCGAGCAAAAGCCTGCTGCTGAAAAACAACTGGTATCTGCCCAACAATCAGAAAATCAGCCTCGGCCATATGCGCACCCGCGTCCGTTTCGGCGAAAACAACCCCTTTTACAACGCCATACTGCTGGGTTTCAGCAACGAGTTCAACTTCACCGGCAGGCCGCCGCTGGTCATACCTGCGCAAACGCTCAATTCCACCATTGACACCAAAAGCCATAAAATCGGCTACGAATGGAAGCCCGAAGGCAGCCGCTGGATAGACTTGCAGGCCAATATCTGGCGCACCCAAACCACCGGTTCCCGCCATCAAAGCGGCGGGCCGGATTTGGCCGTTACCTACGGCGATCAGGAATACAACAAGTGGGCGAACTGCTTTGTCCACAATAAAATTCCCAACGAATTTATCGGCAGGCACATCAGCGAAGGCATAGGCTGCCGCGAGCTGGTTGCCGAAGGGTTGGTTCCTGCCGAAGAGCCGAAAGATCCGCCTCCTGTTCCCGGCGCATACCGCGTCAAATCAGGCGTAGAACAGCGTACCCGCGCCACCCGTACCGGCGCCGACATCAGCAACCGCATGCGCCTGACTGACAAGCTCGCCATGACCCTCTCCGCCAACGTCCAATATGAGAAACTGGACGAATCCAACCGAATCACCAACAACGACAAAGATATCTTCGACATCATCGGTGCCGCCACAGCCGCCACAGCCGTTGCCGGTCCGAGGGCGGGACGCCGCCACGAATGGGGCGCGGGGGTCGCCTTCGACTGGCAGGCAACCGACCGCCTGAACATTCAGGCAGGCATACGCTACGACAAATTCTGGGCTTACGACGATGCCTTGGCAAAAGCAAGGCGGGCGAGAAAAGATCCGTTTTATTCCGTCGATTTGCAAGGAGGGAAAAGCTCGGACGGCTACATACTCGGCAGCTATATCCCCTATTACGAACTGATTGCCAATAAAGAAGAAGCGGACGATGTGCGGAAAATCCTGAGAACAGAAGATATTGACGAGTCAAATCGTCTGATAAACGAATTCCGCAACAAATACGGTTATGACTATAACGATAAAGGATATTCGATTAACGGAGAAAGGCAGACCGGCGAAGTCATCTATGCCAACGCAAACGGCGACAATCCACAGGTAGATAACCCGTCCTTCAACCACGACGAAGCCGTTTACCGGCAGAAAGAAGTCTATACGCCCTATATCGACGGCAAATATCAAGGGCCGGTTTTCGCACAAGGGCAATTTAATGAAAAAGTAAACAATCCGCAGGGATTGCAAGGCAGCTATTTCAAATATTTAACCAATGCTGCAATAGATGATGTTAAAACACCCTATCTGCAAAAAAAAGAACGGGCGACTACGATGGGCAGTACCGGCGGCCACCGCCTCTATAAAAAGCCTGCCAACGAAGACGAAGTATGGCACATGCCCAAACACCTGAAAGCCAGCGCATGGTCGCCCGTTATCGCCGTCAGCTACGATTTGACCGACAACAGCCGCCTGTTCGCCCGTTTCGCGCAGGCGACCCGCTTCCCCAGCATTTACGAAGCAACCACCACCAACGTCAACCTGCTGGAAGCCTACAATACCGAATTCAACCTGAAGCCCGAACGCAGCACCAACTGGGAGGCAGGATATTCATTCAATTTCACACCCTACTGGCAACGGCTGAAACACGGCAACATCCGCCTGACCTACTACAACAACACCATCAAAAACGCCATCGATATTACCGAAAACAAAAACCTGACCCAATACGACAAGAAACAAACCAGCGGCATCGAGCTGCAAAGCCGTATCGACAGCGGCAAATGGTTTGCCTCGTTCGGCGCAAACTACCGCTTAAAGCAGCGTACCTGCGACAAATCGACCGCCTTCAACTACGACGTCTATAACAACCGCATTCCCGAATGTATCGACGGCGGCTTCGGTGCCACCCGTTTCTATCAAACCATGCAGCCGAAATACTCGCTCAACCTCGATGTTGGCACCCGCCGCTTCAACAACAGGCTGGAACTGGGTATGCGCGGCATCTACCACAGCACCGTCGATGCCGACCAGCAGGACAAACTGGCGCGTCAGGGCTTGGCGCGGATTATGCAGGCATCAGGCCGCCCCTACCACTGGCGTTCCGCCTTGGTATTGGATGCTTACGGACGCTACAACTTCGGCAAAAACCTGAGCATGAACTTCAGCGTCAGCAACCTCACCAACCGCTACTACCTCGACCCGATGTCCAACGTCCCCATCCCCGCACCGGGACGGGCGGTTACCGTTGGGTTTACAGGCAAATTCTGACGGGGCAATGCTTGAAAGGTCGTCTGAAAATTTCAGACGACCTCTCCAACAAAAGCTGCTATGATGCCTGCGTTTCTGCCTGCCACGAAAACGACCCGCAACCCATGATTCCCAAAAGCCACAGAGGACAAGCGTTGCGGGAATTGTTGAAAAAAATCGAAGCCTTATAAATCGATAATAGGCCGTCTGAAAACCCGAAATGCTTTTTCAGACGACCCCAGCCCACCACATCACGAAAGAAACTCATGTCCCCCAAACAAATCCTGATCGTCGCCGTCCGTTTAATCGTTTTAATCGGTATCGTACAAACGCTCAGCAGCATCGTTACCATATTTGCCCAGTCTGGAAGCGAATATAACAGCGCACAACTCCTGTTGCCGCTATCCATCTACGGCTTTTATTTGGCCGCATGGCTGCTTGTATGG
>CALDNV010000145.1:0-8765 GCA_937914605.1 uncultured Neisseria sp. | reverse complement strand
TCTTTGAGCTAAGGCGAGGCAACGCCGTACTGGTTTAAAGTTAATCCACTATATTGAATATCGTCAACCTTGTCAGGATGCTTGATTTTATTGTTCGCTTTGCGCGGCTTTTTTGGCTGCCTTGGCGGCTTTGCGCTGCGCCCGCTTTTCGCTCAATTTGGTACGGTAGAACTGGAGGCGCTGGCGTTTTTTCCACCAAAACCATGCCAACGCTACTGCCAATATACCCAAAACAGTAAAGATGCCGGATTGTAGGCTGTGCATTTTTGCCATCAGCCAATCGATGTTGTTTGCACCGTATTCGCCCAAATAAATCCAAACCGGCACGGAAATCAATGCGGCAAGCCCGTCCATCAGAATGAAACGGGTATAGGAAACTTTGCGGCTGATGCCCGCAGTCACGAAAACGGCGGTACGCAAACCGGGCAGGAAGCGGGCGACGAACAATACCCAGTTGCCGTATTTGTCGAATTTTTCCTGCACCTGCGCGTAACGCTTGGGCGTCATCACGCGGGCAATGGGTTTGAACTTGAGAATTTTCTGCCCCCACACGCGTCCGGCGACAAACATAAATCCGTCGCCCGCCAACACGCCGAGCATACCGACGACAACCATCCAGTGCGAATTGGTGTACCCCAAGCCGGAAATCACGCCGCCTGTCACCAGCGTCAAATCTTCGGGAATCGGCACGCCAAAGCCGCAAATGACCAAAACGAAAAACACAGCTGCATAGCCGTAATGGGAAAAAAGGGCTTCTAAAAAGGCAAACATGGCGTATCCGTCGGTTGTAATGTGAAGGGGAAATTCATTTGAACTGAATGTCGTATTTTACCAAAGATAGGGTCGTCTGAAAGAAATAACAAGGCAGGTTATGAAAATAGGCGTGAACAATATGAATTGATGTGTTTCAGACGACCTTGAATCCTAAAAAACACAGTGGATTAACCTTAAACCGGCATGGCGTTCCCCGCCTTGCCCTGGTTCAAAATCAATCCACTGTACCGCCGTTCCTATTGCACGGAAATGACGGCAGTTTCAAGGTTTGTTAAAAACCCGATTTATTGTCCGACAGTATTACTGCTTGCCGGTAATGGCTGCCGCGATGCGCTCCGCACCTTTTTTCGCCCAGTCCGCCTGACGCGCTTCGACCATGACGCGTACGACCGGCTCGGTACCCGATGCGCGCAAGACGACGCGGCCTTTGCCTTCGAGTTCTTTTTCCACTTCAGCCAATACGTCTTTCGAGGCTTCCTGCCATTTCTGACCTTTTTGGATGCGCACGTTGATCATGGTTTGCGGATACGGCTGCCAGTCGGCGCAAACGGTGGCGAGGTCTTGGTTCAGGACTTGCAGCGCCGCCAAAACTTGCAGCGCGGAGATGATGCCGTCGCCGGTGTTGTGTTTGTCCATGCACAAAATATGGCCGCTAGCCTCGCCGCCGATGAGCCAGCCGCGTTGGTTCAGTTGTTCCAACACATAGCGGTCGCCGACTTTGGCGCGGCAGAAATCGACGCCCTGCTCTTTTAAGGCGATTTCCATCGCCATATTGGTCATGACCGTACCGACCACGCCGCCGATGTTGATGCCTTCGCGCGCACGGGCTTTGGCGATGACGTAAATCAGGCTGTCGCCGTCGTACACTTTGCCGTTGCGGTCGACCATCATCAGGCGGTCGCCGTCGCCGTCCAAAGCGATGCCGTAGTCGGCTTCGTTTTGCAATACGGCGGCCTGCAAGGCTTTAGGATGGGTCGCGCCGCATTTTTCGTTGATGTTGTAGCCGTTCGGTTCGTCGCCGATGCTGACGACTTGCGCGCCGAGTTCGTGGAACACTTTGGGCGCAACGTCATAGCCTGCGCCATGCGCGGTATCGACCACCAATTTCAGGCCGCGCAAATCCAAATGGCTGGGGAAGGTGGATTTGCAGAATTCGATGTAACGGTCGTCCGCGCCGTTGATACGGCGGGCGCGTCCGAGGCGGGCGGACGGCTGGGTTTTCATTTCCTCATCAATTTTGGCTTCGATTTCCAACTCGATTTCATCGCTCAGCTTCACGCCGCCTTCGGCAAAGAATTTGATGCCGTTGTCGGAATACACATTGTGCGACGCGGAAATCATCACACCGGCGGACAAACGCAGCGCACGGGTCAGATAAGCCACACCCGGCGTAGGCAGCGGGCCGGTTTGGATGACGTTGACACCCGCGGCGGTGAAACCCGCCACCAGCGCGGCTTCAAGCATGTAGCCGGAAATACGCGTGTCTTTGCCGATAAGGACGGTCGGTTTCTGCCCGCCGTCATGTTGCACCAACACCTGCCCCGCCGCATAACCGAGTTTCAATACGAAATCGGGGGTAATCGGGAATTGACCGACTTCGCCGCGCACGCCGTCCGTGCCGAAATATTTTTTTGCCATGAGTTTGCTCCGTGAGGATGTTTTAGAATGGGGTTACCCGTAAATGTCATAACGGGCAGTATAGGGGGTTTTATGCAAAACTGTTGGGATTTATGTTTAGCGTCATTAGATTGCGCCTGAGCGGTATAGTTTCTTATTTTATCAAAATACGGAACAAGTTAACCGGATTAAACAAACAGGTCGTCTGAAACCGTCCAACTCGTTTTCAGACGACCTCTTTATCACCACTTCAGGGGCTGCCGACATTTCATTTTCCAAATGGTTTTTTGCTTCCAAAACGAAAACTATCGGACGCCGGCAGGTCCTAAGGCGTCCCACACCTTCAACGCATCCGCTGTCGCCTTCACATCATGCACGCGCACGATTTGCGCACCGCGCGCCACGGAAGCCAGCGCCGCTGCCACGCTGCCGTGTACGCGTTCCGCCACGTCCGCCTCGCCGGTCAGCTCGCCTATCATGCGTTTGCGCGACACACCGATCAGCAGCGGGAAACCCGTTTCTGCCATCAATTCGGGCAAGTGCCGCATCAGCGCGATATTGTGTTGCAGGTTTTTACCGAAACCGAAACCCGGATCGAGCGTGATGCGTTGCGGAGCGATGCCTGCCGCGATACATTCCGCCGCCCTCTCTTTCAAATACCGCGCCACTTCGCCGACCACATCTTGATATTCCGGATTAATCTGCATGTTTTCGGGCAAACCCTGCATGTGCATCAGGCAAATGCCCGTGTCCGCCTGACGCGCCAGCAATTCGACCGCGCCCTCGTCGGTCAACGCCGCTATATCATTAATAATATCGACACCGCCGAGCGCCAACGCTTTTTCCATAATCACCGTGCGGCGCGTGTCCAAACTGACGGGAACGCCCCACCCCGCCACTTCCGCCAATACAGGCGCAACCCGCGCCCATTCTTCTTCAGGCGAAACATAGTCTGCACCCGGCCGCGTCGATTCGCCGCCGATGTCGAGAATGTCCGCGCCCTCTTTCAAAAGCCGTTCGGCGTGCGCCAAGGCTGTTTGGGCGTTTTGCGAATATACGCCGCCGTCGGAAAAAGAATCGGGTGTCAGGTTGACGATACCCATGATTTTCGGCTTGTCCAAACCGATTTCAAACCTGCCTGCCTGCCAGATGCGCGTGGTCATGATGGTGTTCCGTAAAATAATGAAGACGAAATTATAGGTCGTCTGAAAACATCATGCAGCTTTCAGACGACCCCGTTTTACAAATCCTGCCGTTTAATGCAAAAATCAGGTTTCCCGTCCCCATCCGTCTGATAAAGGAAGCATCATGTACCGCCACGTCGAATACTACCCCGGCGACCCGATTTTGAGTTTGGTCGAAACCTTCAAAAACGACCCGCGCCCTGAAAAAGTCAATTTGAGCATAGGCATTTATTTCGATGATGAAGGCAAAATGCCCGTATTGGAATCCGTAAACCGTGCCGAAACCGCCCGCGCCGCCACGCCCGCGCCGTCGCCCTACCTGCCTATGGAAGGCTTGAACACTTACCGCAGCGCGGTGCAGCATTTATTGTTCGGCAAAGACAACCCCGCGCCTGCGCAAGGACGCATCGTTACCGTACAAACCTTGGGCGGCTCAGGCGCGCTCAAAGTCGGAGCGGACTTCCTGCACCGCTGGTTCCCCGCAGCGCGCGCCTACGTCAGCGACCCGACTTGGGACAACCACCGCGGCATTTTTGAAGGCGCAGGTTTTGAGGTCGGTACTTATCCTTATTACGACCCCGCCACCGTCGGCGTCAAATTCGACGAAATGACCGCGTTTTTCAACACCCTGCCCGAACACAGCGTCTTAATCCTGCACCCCTGCTGCCACAATCCGACCGGCGTGGATATGTCGGAACAGCAATGGGACGAAGTGTTGCAAATCATCAAAACGCGCAAACTGATTCCGTTTATGGACATCGCCTACCAAGGCTTCGGCGGCGATTTGGACAGCGATGCCTACGCCATCCGCAAAGCGGTGGAAATGGAATTGCCGCTGTTCGTCAGCAATTCCTTCTCGAAAAACCTGTCGCTCTACGGCGAGCGCGTCGGCGGCCTGAGCGTGGCTTGCCCGAATAAAGAAGAAGCGGAATTGGTGTTCGGACAGCTCAAATTTACCGTCCGCCGCATCTACTCCAGCCCACCCGCACATGGCGCGCATATCGCCGCCGATGTGATGAACAGCCCCGAACTTTACGCCTTGTGGCAAAACGAAGTCTATGTCATGCGCGACCGCATCCGCGCCATGCGGCAGAAACTTTACGACGTTTTGACCGTCCAAATCCCCAACCGCGATTTCACTTATTTCATCAAACAGCGCGGCATGTTCAGCTACACAGGATTGAGCGTGGAACAAGTCCGCAGGTTGCGCGACGAATTTGCCGTTTACCTGCTGGATTCGGGCAGGATGTGTGTCGCCGGGCTGAACGCATCGAATATCGCCTATGTCGCCGATGCGTTTGCCGAAGTGTTGAAATAAAGCGCAAAAAGTAAAAGGTCGTCTGAAACCCGATGTAGTTTTATTTGAAGTAAGTCAAAAGGCCGCCCGAAAAATTTTCATCTTTCAGACGGCCTCTCTATAATTGGCGCACCCAACAGGGATCGAACCTGTGACCTCCAGCTTCGGAAACTGACACTCTTCCAACTGAGCTATGGGTGCGGGGAAGGCGTAAGATTAACGCAAATCCCGCCTGTTGGCAAAGCCTATTATGCAGGATGGCGCAAACAAGACAAATTTAAAGAAAAATCCCATAAAATAATCAACAACATACACAACCCACCCCTTAACAGGCAGCAAAAAACCGCCGCCTTTGCGTATATTTTCCACAAGAGCGATTGGAAAGCCCTTGTGAATTCAGTATAATCCAGCAAAATATTGTTAACTGCGTTTAACACACCAAACTATAACTCAAAGCACAACCTAACCTAACGGCGAGGCCTACCAAATGAAACAACTCCGCGACTCCAAAGCCCAAGGCTCTGCATTGTTTACCCTTGTGAGCGGTATCGTTATTGCCATTGCAGTCATTTACTTCCTCATCAAATTGGCGGGCAGCGGCTCGTATGCAGACGTTGCCCAATCTTCCGAAACTGCTACCCAAACCCGCATCCAGCCCGTAGGACAGCTTACCTTGGGAGACGGCATCCCGGTAGGCGAACGCAAAGGCGATCAGATTTTCAACAAAATCTGTATCCAGTGTCACGGCGCAGACAAATCTGTACCCAACGCGCCAAAAATCGAAAACAACGGCGAATGGGCTCCCCGTATCGCACAAGGCTTCGATACCCTTTTCCAACACGCTCTGAACGGCTTTAACGCCATGCCTGCAAAAGGCGGCGCAGCCGATTTGACCGACCAAGAACTTAAACGCGTCATCACTTACATGGCGAACAAGAGCGGCGGTACCTTCCCTGATCCGGATGCCGCAGCACCTGCCGATCAAGCCGCTTCAGGCAATGCAGCCGCCTCCGCACCGGCCGCTGCCGGCTCTGCCCCCGCAGCTGATGCACCTAAAGCCGAAGACAAAGGCGCAGCCGCTCCTGCAGCTTCCGGCGCAGACGGTAAAAAAGTTTTCGAAGCAACTTGTCAGGCTTGTCACGGCGGCGCAGTCCCCGGCATTCCCGGCATAGGTAAAAAAGACGAATGGGCTTCACGCATCAAACAAGGTAAAGAAACCCTGCACAAACACGCTCTCGAAGGCTTCAACGCCATGCCTGCAAAAGGCGGCAACGCCGGCCTGAGCGACGATGAAGTCAAAGCAGCGGTCGACTACATGGCAAACCAATCAGGCGCTAAATTCTGATTTGTTCAAGAACGCTATTGATATCCCGTCAAAAACGCACCTTTAAACAAGGTGCGTTTTTTTGCAGCCGTTCGCCATCCTAAAAGATATAGTGGATTAAAATAAAAATGAGACAAGGCGGCAACGCCCGCCGTGTACGGGTAGTACATAAGGGCGTTGGCAACGCCGTATCATTGCAATTTTAATCCACTATATAGTGGATTAAATTTAAATCAGGACAAAGTGACGAAGCCGCAGACAGTACAGATAGTACGGAACCGATTCATTTGGTGCTTCAGCACCTTAGAGAATCGTTCTCTTTGAGTTAAGGCGAGGCAACGCCGTACTGGTTTAAAGTTAATCCACTATACAAATCGACCAGACCCATCGATTGATTTTGCCTTCCCCTTTCCCTCTTGATATTCAAAGCATTCTAAACAACAAAAATATTTTCAGACGACCTCCTACCCGCTTTGGTAAAATGCACCACACCATAACCCACCCTTCCACACTCCCGACCAACTGCCCATGACCAACCAGCGCATCAACCACGAACCCGTCTTCTTGCTTGCTTCCGCCCCTTGGCGCGAGAGCAGTTTGTGGGTGGAGGTGTTCAGCCGCCGTTACGGGCGCGTGGCTTTGCTGGCAAGAAGTGCGCGCAAGCGGCAGAGCGAGTTGCGCGGCGTGTTGGTGCCGTTTGTACCGGTCAGTGCCTCTTGGTACGGCTCGCAAGAGTTGAAAACGCTGCACCGCGCGGAGTGGATAGGCGGCTGGCCGCAGCCGCAAGGCAGGGCTTTGTTCAGCGGCTTATATATCAACGAACTGATGCTCAAGCTGACAACCCGAGAAGACCCGATACCCGAGCTTTACGATGCGCTGGAAGCGGTGATGCGGGCGGTATGCGGCGAAAGCAGCCATACCGCCGCGCTGCGCCGCTTTGAATGGACTTTACTCAGCCGCTTGGGATTCGCGCCCGATTTGTTCCATGATGGCAACGGCGAATCAATCCGCGCCGAAGAAACCTACTGGCTGACGCCTGAAAACGCGGTCGTTCCCATCGAAGAAGCCGAACGCTTCAATCCACGCAATCATGGCGTGGCAGTCGGCGGCGACATTTTGATCCAGCTGCGCGAAGGCGATTTCACCCACCCCGAAAGCCTCGGGCAGTCGCTAAAAATCACGCGCCTACTGATTGACAACCTCCTGCCCGAAGGCATTAAATCCAGACAGGTTTTGCAACAGCTCCAGCAATTCAGTTTCGGCGTTTAACTTTTTCAGACGACCTTTTCCATCGGCAGGTCGTCTGAAAATCCAAAGAAAGGACACATCATGCTCTTAGGTGTAAACATCGACCACATCGCCACCGTCCGCAACGCCCGCGGCACGACCTATCCCAGCCCCGTAGAAGCGGCATTGGTCGCGGAAACGCACGGTGCGGATTTGATTACCATGCACCTGCGCGAAGACCGCCGCCACATCAAAGACGCGGACGTATTCGCCGTCAAAAACGCCATCCGCACACGCCTGAACCTTGAAATGGCGTTGACCGAAGAAATGCTGGAAAACGCGCTTAAAGTCATGCCGGAAGACGTGTGCATCGTGCCTGAAAAACGTCAGGAAATCACGACCGAAGGCGGTTTGGACGTATTGGCGCAACAAGAAAAAATCGCCGAGTTCACCAAAATCCTGACCGACGCAGGCATCCGCGTCTCGCTCTTCATCGATGCCGACAACGAGCAAATCCAAGCCGCCCATGATGTCGGCGCGTCTGTTATCGAGCTGCACACCGGTGCATACGCCGATGCACACAGCCACGCCGAACAAATCAAGCAATTCGAGCGTCTGCAAAACGGCGCGCATTTTGCCAGCGATTTGGGCTTGGTCGTCAACGCCGGACACGGCCTGACCATACACAACGTTACCCCCATCGCCCAAATCCTCGCCATCCGCGAGCTGAACATCGGGCATTCGCTGATTGCCCAAGCCCTCTTCCTCGGCCTGCCCGAAGCCGTCCGCCAGATGAAGGAAACCATGTTCAGGGCAAGAATGCTGCCTTGATAGGCGACCCCCACCTTTTCAGACGACCTTCTCTCAACAAGGAGACCACCGCATGATTTACGGCATAGGCACAGACATCGTTTCCCTCAAACGCATCATCCGCCTGAGCAAAAAATTCGGACAGGCGTTTGCCGAGCGCATCCTCACCCCCGAAGAGCTGCTCGAATTTCCGCAGGCAGGCAAGCCCGTCAACTACCTAGCCAAACGCTTTGCCGCCAAAGAAGCCTTCGCCAAAGCCGTCGGCACGGGCATACGCGGCGCGGTTTCCTTCCGCAACATCGGTGTCGGGCATGACGCACTGGGCAAACCCGAATTCTTCTACGCCCCTGCCCTGTCCAAATGGCTGGAAGAACAAGGCATCAGCCGCGTCAGCCTCAGCATGAGCGACGAAGAAGACACCGTATTGGCATTTGTCGTTGCCGAAAAATAAGACTGTACCCATTGGCAGGTCGGATTCCCGAATCCGACCTTTCCGAATTTTCAGACGACCTTCCACCCCTATCCCCATGAC
>CALDNV010000144.1:0-8813 GCA_937914605.1 uncultured Neisseria sp. | reverse complement strand
CTTAGGCACGCATTCTTGTTCATCCACTATATCGTTAATGAAATCACTATCACTGACAATATTCTGTTTGACGAAAAGGTCGTCTGAAAGATTCAGACGACCTTTGACTGATAAATGCAATATCAGCAGTTTAATTCAACTGACTGAATACACTTATTTTTTCTTTTGAGCCGGCAGGTCGGTACAAGTACCCAGCGCCACTTCGGCAGCCATACCGATAGATTCGCCCAAGGTCGGGTGCGGATGGATGGTTTTGCCGATGTCTTCAGCGTCGCAGCCCATTTCGATGGCCAGACAGATTTCGCCAATCATATCGCCGCCGTTCGGACCAACGATACCGCCACCGATGATACGGCCGGTTTCGGCATCAAAAATCAGCTTGGTGAAGCCGTTATCGCAACCGTTGGCAATCGCGCGGCCGGAAGCAGCCCACGGGAAGTTGGCTTTGGTGATTTTGCGGCCGGATGCTTTGGCAGACAATTCGGTTTCGCCAACCCATGCTACTTCGGGAGCGGTGTAAGCTACACCCGGAATCACGCGTGCGTCGAAATAAGCTTTGTGTCCGGCGCAGTTTTCAGCGGCAACGTGGCCTTCATGAACGGCTTTGTGCGCCAGCATAGGCTGACCGACGATGTCGCCGATGGCGTAGATGTGCGGCACATTGGTACGCATTTGTTTGTCGACTTCGATGAAACCGCGGTCGGTTACGGCAACGCCTGCTTTTTCGGCGCTGATGAGTTTGCCATTAGGCGCACGGCCGGCGGCAACCAATACGGCATCGTAGCGTTGCGGCTCTTTCGGCGCGTTCGCACCTTCGAAGGTAACGTAAACGCCGTCTTCTTTAGGCTCGACTGCGACGGTTTTGGTGTTGATCATGATGTTGTCAAAACGGTATTCGTTTTGTTTTTGCCATACTTTCACCAAATCGCGGTCTGCACCTTGCATCAGGCCGTCCATCATTTCAACGACGTCAAGGCGTGAACCCAGCGTGCTGTAAACCGTACCCATTTCGAGGCCGATGATACCGCCACCGATAATCAGCAGCTTGCCCGGTACTTCTTTCAGAGCCAATGCGCCGCTGGAATCGATAATGCGCGGATCTTCAGGGATAAACGGCAGCTTGGTTACGCGGCTGCCCGCTGCGATGATACAGTTTTTGAACGCAACGATTTTTTTCTCGCCGGTAGGCGTAGCTTGCTCGTACACGTCGCCGGTAGTCAGAGACACTTCCAAGTGATGCGGATCCAAGAATTGACCGTCGCCTTGGATAACGTCCACTTTACGGCCTTTAGCCATGCCTGCCAAACCGGTAGTCAGGCGAGAAACCACTCCTTCTTTGTAGCCGCGCAGCATGTCGATGTCGAGTTCAGGCTCGGGGTATTTGATGCCGTTGGCAGCCAAGTGGCGCACTTCGTCAATAACGGCAGCGTTGTGCAACAAGGCTTTGGAAGGGATACAGCCGACGTTCAAGCAAACGCCGCCCAAAGTTTTGTAACGTTCAACGATGGCAACTTTCAAACCTTCGTCAGCAGCGGCAAATGCAGCGGAGTAACCGCCGGGGCCACCACCCAATACGACCACGTCGTACTCTGCATCGGCAGAACCGCCGAATCGCGCCGCTTGCGGTGCAGGAGCGGCAGCTTTAGGGGCTTCTTGCGCAGGGGCAGCAGCAGGAGCTTCTGCTTTAGGAGCGGCAGCCGTGCCTTCGGCTTCAACGACTACAATCAAGCCGCCTTCGGAAATTTTGTCGCCGACTTTGACTTTGACTTCTTTGACCACGCCCGCAACTTCGGCAGGCACGTCCATCGTCGCTTTGTCGGTTTCCAAGGTAATCAGGGTATCGTCAACGGCGATAGTGTCGCCTACGTTCACTTCAACCGCGATAATATCTACATTTTCGTGTCCGCCAATGTCGGGCACTTTCAATTCAACTAAAGCCATTATATTGACCTTTCAACTTAGTTAATTTCTATCAACTCTTTAGTAATAATCACTTCTTCAGGAATACAGCCACAATCTTCAGCTCTGATTGTTACTTCCTTCTCATCTGGGTTTTCTGGATGTTCAACCTCATATTCAAAAATAGAATATTGACCAAACAAATCTCTATTTAAAACATATATATAGCCATTTTCGATACCGGAGCTTGTTGCAAATTTTCTGGCAATTTCCTTGTCTGTCGTTGTAGATAGATAACATCCGTCATATAAACCTGTTTCAATTTGATGGGCGTAAACTGCATTCTTCACACTTGGACCATGTGTAGCTTTACCATCATATTTAAACTTACCATCATAACGAATTGCAACTTCAGCTTTATTACCTTTAGGTTTTAACTTTCCATTATTTTGCTCATCTTGTTGGCAACTAATGCCTCTATATAAGAAATTTCCCATAAGTCATTAATTTAAAAGTTGAATTTAACACCATCACTTATCAATCTCAAGCAATCCAAACATTATCAGACTGCTTGAGAAGGATGTTTTATTTTATAAGGTAATGCGGCGGAAGTCTTTCAACAGGTTCGCCAAGAATACGGTGAAGCGCATACCGGCGGCACCGTCGATGACGCGGTGGTCGAAGGACAGGCTCAACGGACACATCAGGCGAGGAGCGAACTCTTTGCCGTCCCAAACCGGTTTGATTTGGGATTTGCACACACCCAGAATAGCGACTTCAGGTGCGTTCACAATCGGAGTGAAGCCTGTACCGCCGATGCCGCCCAAGCTGGAAATGGTAAAGCAGGCGCCTTGCATTTCTTGCGGTTTGAGCTTGCCTTCGCGTGCTTTTTTAGACAATTCGGTCAGCTCTTGGCTGATTTCTTTCAGACCTTTTTGATCCACGTCTTTGATTACGGGAACAACCAAGCCGTTCGGCGTATCGGCTGCGAAACCGATGTTGAAGTAGTTTTTCAGAACCAGATTGTCGCCGTCCAAAGAAGCGTTGAACTCTGGGAAGGCTTTCAGCGCGGAAACGGAGGCTTTAATGATGAATGCCAACGGAGACAGTTTCACACCTTCGCGTTCCCATTCTTTGTTCAGCTGTTTGCGGAATTCTTCCAATTCGGTCATGTCCGCTTCTTCGTGAACGGTAACGTGCGGGATAACTACCCAGTTGCGGGACAGGTTTTGACCGGAAATTTTCTTAATGCGGGACAATTCTTTAACTTCGACATTGCCGAATTTGGAGAAGTCCACTTTAGGCCACGGCAGCAAGTCCAGACCGCCGCCCAAAGATGCGCCGGCAGCAGCAGGTTTCGCCGCACCGCCTTGCATCACGGATTTCACAAAGGCTTTAATATCGTCGCCCATGATACGGCCTTTCAAGCCGGTACCCTTGACTTGACCTAAATCCACGCCCAATTCGCGCGCCAGTTTGCGTGCGGAAGGACCCGCGTGTGCTTTGGCAAAAGCAGCTTCGTCGATTTTGGCTGCGGCAGGTGCAGGAGCGGCAACAGGAGCCGGAGCGGCGGCAGGCGCGGCAGCCGGAGCAGGTGCAGCTGCCGGGGCTGCGGCTTGAGCAGGCGCGGGAGCGGGAGCGGCGGCAGAACCGGCGGTTTCCACTTCGATAATGGCAGTACCTTCGGATACTTTGTCGCCAACTTTCAGGAATACGGCTTTAACGACACCGGCGGCAGTACAAGGTACGTCCATAGTCGCTTTGTCGGTTTCCAGAGTAATCAGCGTGTCGTCTTCGGCAACGGTGTCGCCAACTTTAACTTCAACGGCGATTACATCTACATCAGTATGACCGCCAATATCAGGAACGGCTACTTGAACGGTTGCACCTCCTGCGGGAACGGCAGCGGGTGCAGCAGCAGGCGCAGGTTGTGCTTCAGCGGCAGGAGCCGGAGCAGCCTCAGCAGCGGCAGCACCGGTTTCAACGGTCAGAATTACGCCGCCTTCGGAGATTTTGTCGCCGACTTTGACTTTCACTTCTTTTACAACGCCTGCTGCATCGGCAGGTACGTCCATAGTGGCTTTGTCGGTTTCCAGTGTAATCAGGGTGTCGTCAACGGCGATGGTGTCGCCCGCTTTGACTTCTACTGCGATGATATCGACGTTTTCATGACCGCCAATATCGGGTACTTTGATTTCTACGATACTCATTTGAGTTCCTTTGATGATTTCGGTTTGAGGTCGTCTGAAAAACAGTTTCAGACGACATCACTTATGTTTTCCGGCACGGATAATCATTTCCAAGACAGCTTTTCTGCGCTTCGAACCTTTTGCACGACTTGCGCCCGCTGCCCGGTAATTCAAGGTTTGTCCGTTATACAAACCGTCAACGTATTCTTGATTCAGACGACCCCGCAAGCAAATTGACTTTGAGGTCGTCTGAAAACAGGATTAGCGTTTCCAGCTTGGCGCCACGTCGGCATTGATGCCGTATTTTTCGATGGCTTGTTGAACGGTTTCTTTGCTGACTTTGCCTTGTTCTGCCAATGCGCTCAATGCTGCCACGGCAACGTTGTAGCGGTCCACTTCGAAGAAGCGGCGCAGGTTGGCACGGCTGTCGGAACGTCCGAAACCATCGGTACCCAAGACATGGTAGTCGTTCGGGATGTACGCGCGGATACGGTCGGCATAGCTGCGGATATAGTCGGTAGCGGCGATAACCGGACCGTCATGACCTTGCAGTTGTGAGGTAACGAAAGGCACTTTTTCAGCTTCCAGCGGATGCAGGCGGTTGAAACGTTCTACTTCGATGGCATCGCGGTGCAGCAGGTTGAAGGATGGGCAAGACCAAATGTCTGCTTCTACGCCGAAGTCGGCTTTCAGCAATTCGGCACCGGCAATCACTTCTTGCAGGATGGTACCGGAACCCATCAATTGAACTTTCTTGTCGCCTTTACCGCCGGCTTTCAGCAAGTACATACCTTTCAGGATGTCTTGTTCCACGCCTTCGGGCATATCCGGATGAGTGTAGTTCTCGTTCATCAGGGTGATGTAGTAGAACACGTCTTCATGGTTGACGTACATACGGCGCAGGCCATCATGTACGATAACGGCCACTTCATATTGGAAGGTCGGATCGTATGTTACGCAGTTCGGGATCAAATCAGCTTGAATATGGCTGTGGCCGTCTTCGTGTTGCAGGCCTTCGCCGTTCAAGGTCGTACGACCGGCAGTACCGCCCAACAGGAAGCCGCGCGCGTGCATATCGCCGGCAGCCCATGCCAAGTCGCCGACACGTTGGAAACCGAACATAGAATAGTAAATGTAGAACGGAATCATCGCGAAGTCACTGTTGGCATAGCTTGTCGCCGCAGCAATCCAGTCAGCCATCGCGCCAGGCTCGTTAATACCTTCTTGCAGGATTTGACCGTCAACAGACTCTTTATAGAACATCAGTTGGTCTTTGTCTTGCGGGGTATATTGTTGACCTTTCGGGTTCCAAATACCGTATTGGCGGAACATGCCTTCCATACCGAAGGTACGGCTTTCGTCAGGAACGATAGGTACGACGCGTTTGCCGATTTTTTTGTCTTTCAACAGAGTAGACAGAATGCGGACAAATGCCATAGTGGTCGAGAATTCACGGTCGCCGCTGGATTTCAGTTGAGTCTCAAATGCTGACAACTCAGGTACTTCCAGAACTTCTTGGGTAGGCTTGCGTTGAGGCAGGTAGCCGCCCAAAGCTTCGCGGCGTGCGTGCAGGTATTTGTACTCTTCACTGTCGGGAGCGAAAGTCAGGTAAGGCAGATCGCCGCTGTCGATTTGCTCGTCGGTAACAGGAATGTCAAAGCGGTCACGGAATTGTTTCAGAGACGCTTTGTCCATTTTTTTGGCTTGGTGGGCAACATTTTGACCTTCACCGGATGCGCCCATACCATAACCTTTAATGGTTTTTGCCAAAATTACGGTAGGTTTGCCGTCTGCATGGTTAGCTGCGCGGTCATAAGCGTTGTACACTTTTTGAGGGTCGTGACCGCCGCGGTTCAATGCCCAAATTTCGTCATCGGTCATATCGGCAACCAATGCTTTCAATTCAGGAGTATTGAAGAAGTGTTCGCGGACGTACGCGCCGTCTTTGGATTTGTAAGTTTGGTAGTCGCCGTCCAAACATTCTTCCATGCGTTTGCGCAGGATGCCGTCTTTGTCTTTTGCCAAGAGGCGGTCCCAACGGCGGCCCCAAATAACTTTGACAACATTCCAGCCTGCGCCGGCAAAGTTGCCTTCCAATTCTTGGATGATTTTGCCGTTACCGCGGACAGGACCGTCCAAACGTTGCAGGTTACAGTTGATGACGAAAATCAGGTTGTCCAAACCTTCGCGTGCTGCCAATGCGATGGCACCTTGCGATTCAGGTTCGTCCATTTCGCCGTCGCCGCAGAAACACCATACTTTACGGCCTTTGGTTTTTGCCAGGCCGCGGGATTCCAAGTATTTCAGGAAACGGGCTTGGTAAATCGCCATGATCGGACCCAAACCCATAGATACGGTCGGGAATTGCCAGAAATCAGGCAGCAAGTGCGGATGCGGGTAAGAAGGCAGACCATGTCCGTCCACTTCCTGACGGAAATTGTTCAGTTGGTCTTCAGTCAGACGGCCTTCAACGAAAGCGCGGGCATAGATGCCTGGAGAAACGTGGCCTTGGAAGAATACCAAATCACCTTCTTCGCCTTCGCCTTTAGCTTTCCAGAAGTGGTTGAAACCCACTTCATACATGGTTGCTGCAGATTGGAAAGATGCAATATGACCACCCAGCTCCAAATCTTTTTTACCAGCGCGCAATACGATGGCGGCGGCGTTCCAGCGCACGAATGCACGGATGCGGTGTTCGATGTTTTGGTCGCCCGGAATGCCTTTTTCGTCTTCAACCGAAACGGTATTCAAATACGGGGTGGTTGTGCCGTGAGGCATACGGACGCCTTTGTCGCGGCTGTATTTAACCAGATGCTCCAACAAGTATTGTGCGCGTTCGCTGCCTTCGTATTCTAGAACTGAGCTTAACGCGTCCAACCACTCTTGGGTTTCAATCGGGTCAACATCGTGTAATTGGGTGGACATAGTATCTATCCTTATGTTGAGTGTTATTCAATGACAGAGGGTTATACCCCTAATGTTTTCGTTTGCGAAAATTGATATACAAAAACGAAAATTCCTAAAATTAAATCAAACGCAAAACCACAATTACCCTAATATTATCAATTAATTAAAAATAAAATTGAAAATAAAGGGCGCAATGAGTCATTTATTTGAATTTATTCCGCCGCAAATCGTATCAGTAATTGGAATAACTGGCAAATTACAATTTATAACATCGGTTTCATTCTGAACAATGGGCATATGGATTTGATTAAATTCTGCTCGTTTTTAAACAAAAAAGAAAATTTTTAGATTGATTATTTTCTAAAACCAACAAAGGGTCGTATTTTCCATTATCCGCCGAATAGAAATACTTCATCAAATTTGTTAACAGTTAAATAAAATCAATCAAATTCAGACGAGCCATTCCGTTAATGCAGCCTCCAAGCGTTTCAGCCCTTCCGCCATATCCTCATCGTTTAACAGCAGGCTGGGGGCGAAACGCACGACATCGGCTCCGGCAACCAATACCATCAGGCCGTGTTTCAGTGCAGCGGCGGTAATTTCTGAAGCGCGGCCTTGGTATTGATCCGCTAGCACGCAGCCGATGAGCAGACCCATGCCGCGGACTTCTTTAAATGCGCCGGTTTTCTCGCCCAACTCCCGCAAGGTCGTCTGAAATTTTTTTCCTTGTTTTTCCACATGCGCCAAAGTATCGGGCGAATTGATGATGTCAAACGCACGGCTGCCGACGGCGCACGCCATCGGATTGCCGCCGAAAGTCGAGCCGTGCGTCCCCGGCCCGAAGGTCGGGGCGATTTTATCGGTGGTCAGAATCGCACCGATGGGGAAGCCGCCGCCCAATGCTTTGGCGGAGCTGATGATGTCGGGCGTAATACCGTAATGCTCGTAGGCAAACAGTTTGCCCGTATGCCCCATGCCGGTTTGCACTTCGTCCAAAATCAGCAATGCGCCGTGTTCGTCGCACAAACGGCGCGCAGCTTGCAGATATTCCTGCGTGGCAGGCAGGATGCCGCTTTCGCCTTGAATCGGCTCGATGATTACGGCGCAAGTGTTTTCGTTGATGGCAGCTTCCAATGCGGCAATATCGTTGAACGGAACATGGGTAATGCCTTGCGGCAGCGGCGCATAGTCTTTGCTGTATTTGGGCTGACCGCCGACTGAGACGGTAAACAGCGTGCGGCCGTGGAAGCTATTTAGGCAGGAGATGATTTCGGTTTTGTGTCCGCCAAAATGATCGCGCCCGTATTTTCGCGCCAGTTTCAGCGCGGCTTCGTTGGCTTCCGCGCCGGAATTGCAAAAGAATACTTTGTCGGCGAAGGTATGTCCTACCAGCTTTTGCGCCAATTCCTGTGCGGGTTTGGTGGTGTAGATATTGGAAATGTGCCACAATTTTTGCGACTGCTCCGCCAGCGCGGCAACCAAATCGGGATGGCAGTGTCCCAACGCGTTGACTGCTATACCGCCCGACAAGTCGATGTATTCACGGCCTTCGGTATCCCAGACGCGGCTGCCAAGGGCGCGTTCGGGAATCATGGGGGCGAATGAAAAATTGGGGGTCAGGTAGTTTTGCATCCGATTTCCTTTGCGGTTTTAAGTCTGATGTATAGTCAATGAAAGGCGTTGCTTCGTATGGTCTCGTCCGACAGGGTATGAGACATTTCCTATCTGGATTGTCTTTGA
Organism: uncultured Neisseria sp.; assembly: GCA_937914605.1. GTDB lineage: Bacteria > Pseudomonadota > Gammaproteobacteria > Burkholderiales > Neisseriaceae > Neisseria. Next base: position 78 of record CALDNV010000144.1, on the reverse strand, counting down.
ACCGAATACAACAACGCCGTTACAGATATAGTGGATTAAATTTAAATCAGGACAAGGCGACGAAGCCGCAGACAGTAC
>CALDNV010000143.1:0-8838 GCA_937914605.1 uncultured Neisseria sp. | reverse complement strand
CTCTTTGAGCTAAGGCGAGGCAACGCCGTACCGGTTTAAAGTTAATCCACTATAACTTATGCCTTCAAAAATGAAGCAGAAATTTGAGTGATATCGCGGATAAGATGAGGAGGCAACTTATTCCGGTTATTTCGACAAATAGGGATAACGGCAGGCAAATACCCTACTTCTATTTCAATTCACATCAACAAAAAAGGAAGAAACCGAGGTTTCTTCCTTTTGCATTTAAGGTCAAATTTTAACCGCCGAAATCATCCAAGAGGATGTTTTCATCTTCCACGCCCAAGTCTTTGAGCATTTTGATGACGGACTGGTTCATGATCGGCGGGCCGCACATATAGAATTCGCAGTCTTCCGGTGCTTCGTGGTTTTTCAGGTGGTTTTCGTAAACCACGTTGTGGATGAAGCCTGTGTAGCCGTCCCAGTTGTCTTCCGGCAGCGGGTCGGACAAGGCGACGTGCCATGTGAAGTTCGGGAACTCTGCTGCGAGTTGGTCGAAGTCTTCAACATAGAACATTTCGCGTTTGGAGCGTGCGCCGTACCAGAAGGTGATTTTGCGTTTGGATTTCAAACGTTTCAACTGGTCGAAAATGTGGGAGCGCATCGGAGCCATACCTGCACCGCCGCCGATGAATACCATTTCGGCATCGGTGTCTTTGGCGAAGAATTCGCCGAACGGGCCGGAGATGGTTACTTTGTCGCCGGGTTTGAGCGACCAGATGTAAGAAGACATTTGTCCCGGAGGCGCATCGGGTACGCGCGGAGGCGGCGTGGCGATACGTACGTTCAGCATGATGATGCCTTTTTCTTCAGGATACGAAGCCATGGAGTAGGCACGCAAAATCGGCTCGTCCACTTTGGAAACGTATTGCCACAGATTGTATTTATCCCAGTCTTCGTGATATTCCTTAGGAATGTCGAAGTCTTTGTAGGCAACGGTGTGCGGCGGGGCTTCGATTTGAATGTAGCCGCCGGCGCGGAAGGGAACTTCCTCGCCTTCGGGAATGGCAAGCTTGAGTTCTTTAATGAATGTGGCTTTGTTGTCGTTGGAGATGACGGTGCATTCCCATTTTTTCACACCAAACACTTCTTCCGGCACTTCGATGTCCATGTCGGTTTTGACGTTAACTTGGCAGGACAGACGGCAGCCTTCGCGTGCTTCGCGTTTGCTGATGTGGGACAACTCGGTCGGCAGAATGTCGCCGCCGCCGCTTTTCACGACAACACGGCATTGTCCGCACGAACCGCCGCCACCGCAGGCGGAGGGAACGAAGATGCCTTGGCTGGCAAGCGCGCCCAACAGTTTGCCGCCGGCGGGCATAGTCAGCTCTTTTTCATCATTGACTTTGATGGTGATGTCGCCTTCACTCACCAACTTGGATTTGGCAAAAAGAATCATCAGTGCCAAAGCCAAGACGATGACGGTGAACATCACGATACCTAAGATGATTTCCATAGGTGTTCCTTTAATTCAAAAATATTTTTGGCTGCGCCAAATGGAGTTTTAGGTCGTCTGAAAATTCAGGCCCCGGCATAGTGGCTTAAATCAGGCGCGGTTTTGCTGGGGATAAACTCGGTTATCGCGTAATCGGCGATACCTGCTTGGCGGAAAGGGTCTTTGCTAATGATACGTTCCACTTCGTCGCGGCCAGCGGCTTGGGCGATGATGATGCCGCCGGTGCGCGGTTCTTTCCGCCCTGAAAACAGAAATACGCCTGCCTGATAGTAGCGGTCTAAAAATTGGCGGTGGGCAGCCAAGTGCTGTTCTATTTGAGCAAGTTCGGCGGTGTAGGTCAGCGAAATGATAAACATGTTTTTCCTTCTGTTTTATTTTTCAGACGGCCTGAACGTTTTTACAACTGGATACCTGAAAACGACATAAACGCCATCGCCATCAGACCGGCGGAGATAAAGGTGATGCCCAGTCCTTTGAGGCCTTTGGGAGCGTCTGAATATTTCATTTTTTCGGTAATGCCCGCCAAAGCAACAATCGCCAACATCCAGCCCAAGCCCGCGCCAAAGCCGTACACGACGGATTCGCCGAAGTTGTATTCGCGTTGCGCCATAAACGAAACGGCACCGAAAATCGCGCAGTTTACGGTAATCAGCGGCAGGTAGATGCCCAGCGCGTTATAGAGGGCGGGAACGAATTTGTCCAAGAACATTTCCAAAATCTGCACCAAAGCCGCAATCACGCCGATGAAGGTGATGAATTTCAGGAAAGTCAAATCCACGCCTTTGACAATCGCGCCGTCTTTGAGTAGCGAGTAAACGAGCTGGTTGGCAGGGACGGACAGGCCGAGTACGAAGGTAACGGCAACGCCCAAGCCGAATGCGGTGGATACTTTTTTCGATACCGCCAGAAAAGTACACATGCCCAAGAAGAAGGACAGCGCCATGTTTTCAATGAAGACGGATTTCACAAAAAGGCTTAAATAGTGTTCCATGTCTTATTCCTCCGCCTGTTCGGGTTTCCATGTGCGCAAACCCCAAATCAAAAAGCCGATGATGAAGAACGCGCTCGGAGCCAGCAGGAAGAGGCCGTTGGTTTGATACCAGCCGCCGTCCTGCACGGTTTGGAAAACGGTATAGCCCAAGAGTTTGCCTGAGCCGATAAGCTCACGGATGGTTGCGATGATAATCAGCATCATGCCGTAACCTGCGCCGTTACCGATGCCGTCCACCAGGCTTTCCAGCGGCGGCTCTTTCATGGCGAAGGCTTCGGCGCGACCCATTACGATACAGTTGGTAATAATCAGGCCGACGAATACGGAAAGCTGTTTGGACAATTCGTAGGCATAGGCCTGCAACAATTGGTCAACCAGCGTAACCAGCGACGCGACAATCGCCATCTGCACGATAATACGGATGCTGTTGGGAATGTAGTTGCGCACCAGCGAGATGAAGAAGCTGGAAAAACCGGTTACCAAACTGACGGAAATACCCATCACGATGGCCGTCTGAAGTTTAGTGGTAACCGCCAGCGCCGAACAAATACCCAAAACCTGCAAGGCAATCGGGTTGTTGTCGATAAAGGGTGAAAACATTAAATGTTTCAAGCGTTTCATATCAGCCATTATTGTGCTCCTGCTGATTTCAATTTGTTCAGGTAGGGGATATAGCCGTTTTCGCCGAACCAGTAGGCAAACGAGCCTTGTACGCCTTTGGAAGTCAGCGATGCGCCGGAGAGTGCATCTACGCCGTGCTCTTTATCGGAACTCGCGCCTTTGCCGACATGCAGGGCAAGTTTGCCTTGTTCGTCAAAGAGTTTTTTGCCGACGAATTTTTGTTGCCACAACGGATTGCCGATTTCACCGCCCAAACCCGGAGTTTCGCCTTGGTCGTAGTAGGTAATGCCATTGATGGTGTTGCCGTCGGGTTGGATGGCGACGAAGCCGTACATGACCGACCACAAACCGTTGCCGTGCATAGGCAGGATGATTTGGCTGACTTTGCCGTCATCGTCTTTTACCAAATAAACTTCGGTGTATTTGGCGCGGCTTTTGATGCCTGCCAAATCGTCTTCAGGTTTGATTCGGATGCTTTGCGCAGGGTCTTTGGCAGCAATGCGCGCGCTGAAATCTTTCGGTGCGTCTTTCACATATTCGCCGGTCGCCAAATCGACCACGCGTTGTTCGATGCGGTCGGCAAAGGTTTTACTGATGTCGGTATTTTTATCGAGCAAACCGGCAACGCTCAGGATGTAGCTTTGTTTATCCTGAACCTTTTGCTTTTCCTGCACCGGTTTCAAGCCGACAACCGCGCCCGCCACAATGACCGAGCAAATCAGGCTGACCGCCAACACCACAATCAGCGTGCCGCTGAAGCTGTCTTTATCGAATTTCTTAGCCATTGCTGCGCGCCTTTCTGCGTTTGATGTTCGCTTGTGCGACGAAATAGTCGAAAATCGGGGCAAACAGGTTGGCAAACAGAATCGCCAACATCATGCCTTCGGGGTAAGCCGGATTGACCACACGGATTAACACGCACATCACGCCGATTAGCGCGCCGTACCACCATTTGCCGACATTAGTAAAGGAGGCGGAAACGGGGTCGGTTGCCATAAACAGCATACCGATGGCGAAGCCGCCGACGACCAGATGCCAGTACCAAGGCATGCTGAACATCGGATTGGTGTCCGAACCGATAACGTTAAACAGCGAAGACATGGCAATCATACCGATCATCACACCGGCAATAATGCGCCAAGAAGCGATGCGGGCAAACACGATAAACGCGCCGCCGATTAAAAGCGCCAAAGTGGATACTTCGCCGATAGAACCGGGCAGGTTGCCGATAAACGCATCCATCCAAGTGATGGATTGATTGGTAACAGCATTTTTCAGGCCGTCTGAACCGTGTGCCGCCCACTGAGCCAACGCAGTTGCGCCGGAATAGCCGTCAACCGCCGTCCAAACGGTGTCGCCGGTAATATTGGCGGGATAAGCGAAGAACAAGAAGGCACGGCCTGCCAGCGCGGGGTTCATAAAGTTTTTACCCGTACCGCCGAACACCTCTTTCGCAACCACCACGCCGAAGGTAATGCCCAAAGCAGCCTGCCACAGCGGCAGCGTAGGCGGAACGATTAAGGCAAACAGAATCGAAGTCACGAAGAAACCCTCGTTGATTTCGTGTTTGCGCACGGTGGCGAACAAGACTTCCCAGAAACCGCCAACGACAAATACGGTCGCGTAAATAGGCAGGAAGTAAATCGCGCCGAACAGCATTTTGCCCAGCACGCCCGCTTCAGACGACATATTAATGCCCAAAGCGTTGGCAAGGGCGTAATGCCAGTCGTTGGCGATGTTTTGTTGCAGCAAATCGGGTGTTAATGCACCGAATGCCTGCGCGCCGACGTTGTACATACCGTAGAACATGGCAGGGAACAGAGCCAGCCACACCAAAATCATCATGCGCTTGGAGTCGAGTGCATCGCGGACGTGTGCCGCTTTGCGCGTTACCGCACCGGATGTGTAGAAAATCGTCGCCGCAGCTTCATAGAGGGCATACCATTTTTCATGTTTGCCGCCCGGCAGAAAATGCGGTTCGATTTTTTCCAGAAAATGTTTCAAGCCCATAATCAGCCTTCCTTCTCAATGGTTTCCAGCACCTTGCGCAACAGCGGGCCGTATTCGTATTTACCCGGGCAGACGAAGCTGCACAAAGCGAGGTCTTCTTCGTCCAATTCCAAGCAACCCAAAGCCTGCGCGCTGTCGGTATCGCCGACGATTAAATCGCGCAAAAGCAAGGTGGGCAGGATGTCCAGCGGCATCACGCGCTCGTAAGTACCGATGGGAACCATAGCGCGGTCGCCGCCGTTGACGGCTGTTGTGAACTTGAAGAGTTTGTTTTTCAGGAAATGACCGAGGGTCGTACGCGTAATCGAGTATTTGTCCGGCTGCGGCGCAACCCAGCCGAACAGCTCTTTGCTGCGGCCTTCTTCGATAACGGAAATCTGATTGTGGTAGCGTCCCAAATAATCATGCGCGCCTTGTGCAATCGCGCCATTCAATACCGAACCGGAAATCACGCGGTTGTCCGCGTCAACCAATTCGCCGGCGGTAATTTGCGACACCTTCGCACCCAAAACGGTACGCAAGAGGCGCGGTTTGTTGACTTGCGGGCCGCCCAAGGCAACCACGCGTTCGGTATTCAGACGACCTGTTACGAACAAACGTCCGATCGCAATCACGTCTTGATAATTGATGGTCCACACGGTTTTATTCGCGCCGACAGGCTCGATGAAATGAATGTGCGTACCGCTCAAACCAGCGGGATGTGGGCCGCCGAATTCGTGTGTTTCAATATTGGCGGCGTTTTCAGACGGCACGTCCGCACCGGCTGCTTTACAAACATGGATTTTGCGTTCGGTCAGACGGCTCAACACCAGCAAACCTCGTCTGAAATCCTCGGCGGCTTCTTTGATCACGACCACAGGGTCTGCCGCCAGCGGATTGGTGTCCATCGCATTGACGAAAATGGCGAACGGCTCGGCATCGACGGCGGGGATTTTGCTGAACGGACGGGTACGCAGCGCAGTCCACAAACCGGATTGAATCAGATTGCGGCGCACTTCTTCGCCGCTTAAGTTTGCCAACGCATCGGGCGCGTAGCGTTCAAACTCGATTTCGTCATCGCCTTCAACGGCAATCACGACAGACTGAAGCACGCGCTTTTCACCGCGGTGAATCGCAGCGATTTTGCCGGAAGCCGGCGCAGTAAACACCACGCCCGGATTTTTCTTGTCTTCAAACAGCACTTGGCCTTTTTTGACGGCATCGCCTTCCTTGACTTTCATCGAGGGGCGCATACCGGCATATTCTTCGCCAAGCAACGCGACTTCGGTAATGGCCGGACCGTCGTAAACGGCTTGCTCCGGTCTGCCCGCGATGGGCAGGTCTAGGCCTTTTTTGATTTTAATCATAGATTTGCATTACTTGTGATGAGTTAAACAGAATAAAATGTTCCAACTTTTCAGACGACGTTTGAAACTGGAAAGCGTGGGAGAGGTCGTCTGAAAGTAAAGCCTTACTTACGGAAAACAACAATCAAATGAAAACTGTAAAGTGTTTGATTTTAGCAGGAACAGCCCGCTTTATGTCAGATTTACGCAGATTTTTTCCAGCCTTCTACCCCATGTCTCGTACGAAATAAGCCTTCAATAAAAGCACAACATATTGATGCCAAAAATTAATCTCTTCAAAACAAGCGGCAGAATACAAAAAGGTCGTCTGAAAACCGAATCACAAGAATCAGGTTTTCAGACGACCTTTTGAGGACAAGCAATTATCAGAACAACTGCCAAACAAAGAAAATCAGCGTATGCAGTATAAACAGCGGAATCAATATCCCTACCGACCACATCATATAACCAAAGAAAGTCGGCATTGGAATACCGCGCTGCTCGGCAATCGCTTTAACCATAAAGTTCGGCGCATTACCGATATAAGTGAGTGCGCCCATAAACACCGAACCCATGGATATAGCCAGCAGCGAATGGAACAAATGCCCCGTCATCAGAGCCTGAGCATCGCCGCCCGCCATATTGAAGAACACCAAATAAGTCGGCGCATTATCCAAAAAGGCGGACAACAAACCGCTCATCCAGAAATACATCGTATTAATCGGATTGCCTGCGGCGTCATGCACCAACGACACCACCGCACCCAGTGCACCTGCCTCGCCTGCCTTCAAAATCGCCAAAACAGGGGAAATCGTAATGAAAATACCCAAAAACAGTTTGCCCACTTCGGCAATCGGGTCGAAATTGAATTCATTGCCCGCCCTGACCTGCTTGGGCGTAATCAGCAGAGAAACAATGGTCAACACCAGCAAAATCACATCGCGGACCAAGTTTTGCAAAGCATAGTGGCTGCCAAAAATTTCAAATCCCGGATGATTGGGCTTCCACAAGCCGGACAGCAAAACCGCACCGACCACGCCCGCCAGCAGCAGGAAGTTCCATTTACCGGAAATCCGCAAATCTTCCTCGACTTCCTCTTCCTGCTGAATCTGTTCCACACTAGTTTCACGCGCGTGATAGCGGCTGTCGATAATATAAAACACCAGCAACAGCACCACCGTACTGATCAATACGGGCATCAACATGTGTTTCACCGTCCACATGAAATCCACGCCCTTCAAGAAGCCCAAAAACAGCGGAGGATCACCCAACGGCGTCAGTCCACCGCCGATATTTGCCACTAAAAAAATAAAGAATACAACGATATGTACTTTTTTCTTGCGGTAATGATTTGCTTTCAGCAGCGGACGAATCATCAGCATCGCCGCACCGGTCGTTCCCATAAAGGAAGCCATCACCGTCCCCGCCGCCAGCAGCCCGGTATTCAGCGCAGGCGTACCATTGAGCTTACCCCAAACCAAAATCCCGCCCGAAATCGTGTACAAAGCCAAAAGCAGCAGGATAAAGGGGATATACTCCTCAACCAACGCATGGGCAACCGTATGCACACCCGCCCCGAAACCGAACACAACGGCGAACGGAACCAAAAACAGCAGCGTCCAAAACGCCGTAATCTTGCCGAAATGGTGGTGCCAGGTATGCGCGAAAAAGAGCGGCCCCAACGCGATAGACAAAAGAATCAACGCGAACGGCGCACCCCAAAACAGACTGAGCGTCGCGCCGTCAAAATCAGCGGCGTGAGACACAGCGGGAAGCAGGATGAGGGATAGAATTGGTAAGCGGCGCATTGTTTTTCCTTGTTTTTTTTAGTTTTTCTTATGAACGAAAAGCCTAAACAAACACATCCGCACAATGCCGTGAAATCAAACAAAAACGTCTGCAACCAACCTTGGCATCAAGCGGCGGAGTGTTGCCATATGTAAACCTTGTTTGATTGTAAGTGAAAACCTCACCCCAAACCAGTCAAAATAACCGACCGCCCTACCTTGTTTCTCAATATTCACTCCCCTATTCCACCATGTCTGCCGAATCAGATTTTCAAAATCCTTTTGAAAATAAAATGCTAGGTCAAAACAATGTAAACTATCAAAATATAACTTTAGATTTATTTTTCCAAACATTTACACTCAGCCCATTGGACAGGAAATTATCGACCGCCGAAATCCGCTTTCCACCCAAAGCAGCAAACCACAGGCAAGACAAGTCTACTGCGGCAGTGCAACCCAAATGATCAATATAAAGCCGGTCGGCAATAGCAGACACATTATCTTTTTCAGACGACCTTGTAAGCGGAATAATTTATGATACAATACGCCCCTACTCTTGAACGGGTCTGTAGCTCAGGGGTTAGAGCAGGGGACTCATAATCCCTTGGTCGTGGGTTCGAACCCCACCGGACCCACCAATCAAATCAA
>CALDNV010000142.1:0-8853 GCA_937914605.1 uncultured Neisseria sp. | reverse complement strand
CTGTACTGTCTGCGGCTTCGTCGCCTTGTCCTGATTTAAAGTTAATCCACTATAACGCTGGGGTCGTCTGAAAAACTTATTCGCGGTTGCGCGCGTGCCAGAAATAACGCCACACGAAGCAGGGGAAGGCAAATATCAGGTAAAGGCAGATTACAGTAGCGTAAAACTCCCAGTCTTGATGCTGTACCGCGCCGGCACGAGACTCAAGGATGTAGGCGAGGACGGCGGTCAATATGAAGCCTGCCGCCAATTCGACGAGGTGATGCCCGAAATGTTTGCGCTTGAGCGGAAACACGCCGAAAAATTTGGTGGTAATGAAAGGGACATTGGCGAAGATGAGTGCCAATACCAAAAGGATGTACATGGATGCGGTCATGATGGTGTGTCTTTCTGTTTTCAGACGACCTCTTTGATTCAAAGGGTCGTCTGAAAAAACAATCTTGGGCTGCGTATCTTAACAAAAACGGCAGCCTCTGACACGGCTGCCGTTTCGGTTTATCGCCTTACAAAGTGTTTTCCAAAGCCTTTGCGCACCAGTCAATCATCGTTTGCGGCATAACGCCCCACAAAACCAGCAAGAACGCATTGATGCTCAGGAAGAATTTGGCGGCATAGTTGCTGCCGATGGGTTGGTCATGGGTAGGCTCGTCGAAATACATGACTTTAACCACGCGCAGGTAGTAGAACGCGCCGATTAAGGACATAACGACCGCGAAGACCGACAACCAAACGTAATGGAATTTCAGCAACACCATGATGACGCCGAATTTGGCGTAAAAGCCCATCAGCGGCGGAATACCTGCCATAGAGAACATGACCAGCAGCATCAGTAAGGCAAACCAAGCATGACGTTGGTTCAAGCCTGCCAAATCTTTGATTTCTTCACACTCGATATTGTCGTTGGACAATACCATCAATATGCCGAAGCCCGCAGCCGCCATCAAAGCGTAAGTAATGGCGTAATACAGACCCGCAGTAGAGCCGATTGAGCCTGCCATAAACGCCAGCAGGATAAAGCCCATGTGCGACACAGTCGAATAGGCAAGCATCCGCTTGATATTGGTCTGCATAATCGCGGCAAGATTACCGACCACAAGCGACGCAACGGCAAGGACGGCAAACATAGGCGCCCAGTATTGATGCACTTCGCCAAAACCGGTCAGCAGAATACGGAAGGCAAACATCACAGCGGCGATTTTCGGCGCCGTACCGACAAAGGCGGCAACAGATGTCGGCGCGCCGTGGTACACGTCGGGCACCCACATATGAAACGGCACTGCGCCCAGTTTGAACGCCACCGCCACGACGATAAACACCAGCCCCAGTTTCAACAGCCATTCGTTGGCAAGCTCGCTGTACGACGACGCCAAAACAGTGGCGAATTCCAGCGAACCCGTCGCGCCGTACACCATCGAAATACCGTAGAGCAACAGACCGGAAGCCAGCGCGCCCAAGACGAAATATTTGAGCGCGGCTTCGGCGGAGCGGCCGGAATCGCGGCGCAGCGCAATCATGGCATAAAGCGACAGCGACAAAAGTTCCAAACCGATATAGGCGGTCAGGAAATGCGCCGCGCTCACCATCACGCTCATGCCTAACAGGGCAAACAGCGATAAAGTATAAAACTCGCCTTTAAAAATACCGCGTGCCTGATTATAGGGCTTGCTGTAAATAAACAGCCCGAAGGTCAGCCCGTACAACACCAGCTTGGACAGGCGCGACATACCGTCGGCGATATACATCCCGTGAAACGCCAGCGTACTGCCCTGCTCCCACACTGCTAGCTGCGTAACCGCCACGATAATAACGGTTCCCAAGCTCATCAAATGGGTCAGATAGCGGTTTTCATCGCTAATCCACAAATCTGCCAGCAATACGGCAATCAGCAGCGCAAACAGCACGATTTCGGGCATGGCAGGCATTAAGTTCAAATCAATCAAGTTCATTCGCACACCTCAAATCTTGCTTTGTGCCACATGGGCAATCAAATCGTTTGCCGCCTGATGCACCACTTCGATAAACGCCTGCGGATACAGGCCCATACCCAATACCGCAACCGCCAAAATCGCCAGAATCGCAAATTCGCGGCAGTTGATGTCTTTCATAGCGGCAACGTGCGGATTGCCGACCGCGCCGAAAATCACGCGCTTATACATCCACAGTGTGTAAGACGCACCGTAAATCAGCGTCAGCGCCGCCAGCGCACCCACCCAGAAATTCACTTTGACCGCGCCCATAATCACCATAAACTCGCCCACGAAGCCCGAAGTCGCCGGCAGACCCGCGTTTGCCATCGCAAACAGCATCATAAACGCCGCAAACTTGGGCATCACGTTCACCACGCCGCCGTAATCGGCGATATTGCGCGTGTGCAGGCGGTCGTACATCACGCCGATGCACATAAACATCGCCGCCGACACGAAACCGTGCGAAATCATCTGGATGACCGCGCCTTTCAACGCCCAGTCGTTCAACTGGCCGTTAATGAACAAGAACATCCCCAAGGTAACGAAACCCATATGGCTGATGGACGAATACGCCACCAGTTTTTTCATATCGGTCTGCACCAGCGCGACCATCCCGATATACACCACCGCAATCAGGCTCAACACGATGATGACCGGCGCGAAATAGCGCGACGCATCGGGCAGAATCGGCAGGATGAAGCGCAAAAAGCCGTATGCGCCCAATTTCAGCGTAATCGCCGCCAACACCATCGAACCGCCGGTCGGCGCCTCAACGTGGGCATCAGGCAGCCAAGTGTGCACGGGGAACATCGGCACTTTCACCGCAAACGACAGGAAAAAAGCCACAAACAAAAGCTGTTGCACGCCCAGCGGAATCTGTTTGATGTTTTGGAAATCCTCAATCGAAAAGCCGCCGACTTGGTAAGACAGATACACAATCGCCACCAGCATCAGCAACGAACCCATCAGCGTATAGAGAAACAGCTTCACCGACGCATATACGCGGCGCGGACCGCCCCACACGCCGATAATCAGGTACAGCGGAATCAGCATCCCCTCGAAGAACACATAAAACAGCAGGGCATCCCGCGCTGAAAACGCGCCGTTAATCAGGCCCGACATGATTAAAAACGCCGCCATATACTGCGCCGGACGCTTCTGAATCACTTCCCAACCCGCCAGCACCACCATCAGCGTGATAAACGCGTTCAGAATGACAAACAGCACCGAAATACCGTCCACCCCCAGCGAGTAGTTGATTCGCAAAAGCGGAATCCACTCGTGGAACTCGGTAAACTGATAGCCGCCGCTCAAACGGTCGAAACCCGTAAACAAGGGCAGCGTTACCAAGAAACCGGCAAGCGCACCGATTAAAGCGAGCACGCGGGCAAGCGGCGCACGGCTGTCCGGCCCCGTCGCCAAAACCAGCACGCCCGCAGCGATGGGTATCCATATTGCCAAGCTGAGTAGGTAGTTGGAAAACATAGTGGTTAACCTGTGGTTAAAATAAAAATATAGTTGTGTGGGTTGGTTTTTCAGACGACGTTTTAAGAGGTCGTCTGAAAAAGGCTGTTCAGGCTTCTGCTATTTGTCTCAAGCTAATTTTGCCGAATCTTCCAGCCTCATTCTTTCATGTAAATCTTTAATCTTATTAACATCGGTATCGTGGGATAAGATTTCTAAATTATTCACACTGGCAGTCGCATAATGAAACATATCGAATTTACGTTTTTCTAAATTCTTCGGCGTATTATCACGTTCGGCTTCAAACTTATCAAAGCGGTACAGATTACTTGCCAAATCAGAAACATTCTGTGTAATGTCCAAAGATTCAAACTGTGCCAAAACACCGGTCAATCGAGACAATTTTTCAGATTTTCCCCAATCCACACCGCGCAAAACTTCATAACGGATAAGCGGGGTAATTACAAAACGGTTGTCATCCTGTTGCAACTTTTCCGCCATATCGCTCAATACGGCTTTCCGCTTTTCTTCGTCACTGTCATCATCCGCCAAATAAACTAAGTAATTGGTATCTAAAAGATAAACCGTCATTATTTATCCCCTAATCCGCCCAATTCCTGACGTACCAATTCCAATAAGGCTTTTTTTGCCTGTTCTTGATCACGTTCTTGGACGCGTTCTATCTTCTTCTTATTCAAATCCACGCCGAATGCTTCGTTGAGCAAATCCACAAAAGAAGCATTACTTGGATAGTCAATCATCTTGCCATAGACCACACCATCCTCCTTGCTACGTACCAAACGGTAGGCTTCTCCCTGCTCCAACTGACTGATGACTAAAGACGAATGCGTAGTAATGAAAAACGTTGTGTTCGGAAACAATTTTTTCAGCAGCGGTACAATTTTGATCTGCCATTCGTTGTGCAAATGGCTTTCTATTTCGTCAATCAGCACCACGCCACGCACATTGGCAATTTGCTGCTCGTTGGTAAAGTAACTGTATCCCGCGACAATAGATTGGATAATCTTCAAAAGAGAAGTAAAACCGCTGGATAAATCGGAAAGTTCGCGCTTTTGGTTTTCTATTTTGATAAAAACACGGTTGCTGCCTGAAATTTCCAAAAATTCGGGGTCAATGCGGTTGTCAATTTTATTGAGCAGGGACAGCAAAGTATCGATTTCAATTTTACGGTTGTCTTCTTTCGACTGATACGGATTGGCTGATTGTGCCCGCTGAATAATCCACTCTTCTAGATTGGTATCCATATTTAAGGATTTAATATCTTCAACCTTATGATAAAAAACCGAAAACAACCGTTCTAAATATCCCTTTGAACGTTGCTGAAAATTACCTATTTGTTTAATCGCACCATCCTTATTTTCAACACCTCCCCGATTTTGTGCAGCTAAATAAACTATGGGCAAAGAGTGCCACAACCCTAAAAAGGGTCTTTTTTCCCATTGAAGATTTACATCATAAGTACCAAATATCACATCATTATCTTTTGGAAGACGTTTTGGGCGTTCTTTTCCAATAGATTCGAGACTAAACCCCATCTCTCCGATAGGAGTAACAACTTTTTTAAAAGGAATGGATGCCGGAGTTATCCAAGAAACAACTTGTTGTGCAGCCGCACTGGTGAACAACAATATCGCAAACAAACATTCCAACAGTTTAGTCTTACCTACACCATTCTCGCCAATCAACGTATAAATACGCTGATTGGGTTGGAAATCCACCTGCATTGTGCCGACACCGGTTACATGCTCAAAACGAACTGTACCGTCAAACAGCCGTTTATCCATATTATCTGCCCTTCTATTTTTCAGACGGCCTGATTATCTGAAATGTCAGATGTCGTCTGAAACTCTAATCTATTGCCGCCTGAAACCCTCTTTTCAGACGACCTCAAACGCTGCCTTCTTTCTCAATCACCAAAATCCGCGCTTCGCCACACGGATGGGCGACGTGTTCCGTGCCGATTCCTGCGTAGAAGATGTCGCCGCTTGTTAACCGAACGATGTGTTCTTCGCCGTTTTCTCGGTAGTGCATATCGACTTCGCCGTCCATCACGGCAAACACTTCCTCGCCGTCGTTGACGTGCCATTTGTAGGGCTGGTCCGTCCAGTGCAGGCGCACGGTAGTGCCGTTCATATTGGCAATGTCGAGTGCGTCCCATGCTCGGGGAGCGGTAAATTCGGCGGAGCGGATGGTGTGCGTGTCGGGCATTTTCGCGTCTCTTTGATTCTGTATCTAGATAAACCTATCAATACAACTTTTATTAAATCCCGTCATTCCCGCGCAGGCGGGAATCCAGAACGTAGATTTTAGGAAACCTTTTTCCTTGACAGGTTTATGCGCCGATAGGTCTGGATTCCCGCCTGCGCGGGAATGACGGCGGTCGGCAAATTCCGTATCTATCCAAGTAAATCAATTATGACCGAAATGTTGACTACGCCCCGTCGGCACGGTTGGTTTCCATCTCCAGTTTAATGAACGCATCAATCATACTGCGCCAAACTGTTTCGGCTACTTCGGGCGACAAACCGGCCTTTTCGGCATAGGCACGGCGCGAGGCAATCACTTGTGCCACCCGTTCGGGCGCGGAAACCGCCTGCACATCGTTTTTAGGTTTCAGACGGCCTGCCTGCCGTACCAGCTTCTGCCGGCGGGCGAGTAATTCTATTAATTCCTTGTCCAAACCGTCGATGGCTTCGCGGACTTCTTCTAGGGTTTGCGGTAATTTGTCTTCAACCATTGTTTCTCGTGTTTCCTTTTTCAGACGCCCTAAACGTCGTCTGAAAATCTCATTTTTACCTGCACAATCCCGATATGCCGTGGTTCGGATTCTCGAATCCGACACGCCGTACTATTTTCTTTTTCAGACGATCTCTAGACCGACTACGGACAGGTCGTCTGAAAATCCGCCTTTATCTGAACAATCCCCAGAAGGTCATGCCGAGCAATACCAATACGCCGAACACCATAGCGGCGGCGTAGGTGTAGATAAAGCCGGTTTGGACTTTGCGTATTTGAGTGGCAATCGCGCCGACCAGTTTGGCGGAGCCGTTGACGATGCCGTTGTCGATAATGGCGGTATCGCCGACTTTCCAGAAGAAGTTGCCCAATGCGCGCGTGCCTTTGGCGAAGACGTTGAAATACAGGGCGTCGAGGTAGTATTTGTTTTCAAACAAAACGTAAACCGGACGGAACGCCTGCGCGATTTTGGCGGGCAGGTGCGGCAGTTTGACGTACAAAAGCCATGCGCTCAATACGCCTGCGATAGCGAGATAGAGGACGGGCGAATGCAGGCTGTGCGACACCATCGCCAATGCGCCGTGGAACTCTTCTTTCATGATGTGCATGGTCGGATGCGCGTCGGCGTTGACAAAAATCACGTCTTTGAAGAAATCGCCGTAGAGCATGGGTTCGATGGCGATGTAGCCGATGATGACGGACGGAATGGCAAGCAGAATCAGCGGCAGGGTAACGACCAGCGGGCTTTCGTGCGGATTGTCGTTTTTGCCCAAGCCGTGATGTTCTTCGCTATGGTCGTCTGAATGGTGTTCGGGCAGGCTGCGCCATTTTTCTTCGCCGTGGAACACCATAAAGTATTGGCGGAACGCGTAAAACGCGGTAACGAACACACTGGCGAGGACGGCGAAATAAGCAAATCCGCTGCCCGGCAGGGTACTGTATTTCGCCGCTTCGATAATCGAATCTTTGGAGTAGAAGCCGGAGAAGAACGGCGTACCGACCAGCGACAAGTTACCGATCAGCATGGTCAGCCAAGTAATCGGCATATATTTTTTCAGGTTGCCCATGTGGCGCATGTCTTGGTCGTGGTGCATACCGATAATGGCGCTACCCGCCGCCAAGAACAGCAAGGCTTTAAAAAAGGCGTGGGTCATGACGTGGAACATCGCCACTGAATAGGCGGACGCGCCCAGAGCCACGGTCATATAGCCCAGTTGCGACAGGGTGGAATACGCAACCACGCGCTTGATGTCGTTTTGAATCACGCCCAAGAAGCCCATAAACAGGGCAGTAATCGCGCCGATCACCATAATCACCGACAGCGCGGTGCTGCTCATTTCGTAAATCGGCGACATACGCGACACCATGAACAGACCCGCCGTAACCATCGTTGCGGCGTGAATCAATGCGGAAATCGGCGTCGGGCCTTCCATCGAATCGGGCAGCCAGACATGCAACGGAAACTGCGCCGATTTACCCATCGCGCCCACAAACAGGAGCAAACAGGTTACGGTAATCAAAGACCATTCCACACCGGGGAAAAGCTGGATGGTGGCATTTTGTACGTTGGGCAGATAGGCGAATACGTCCTGATAGCGCAGGCTGCCGCCGAAATAGGCAAGCACCAAGCCGATACCGAGCAAAAAGCCGAAGTCGCCGACGCGGTTGATCAAAAAGGCTTTCAGGTTGGCAAAAATCGCGCTCGGACGTTTGAAATAGAAACCAATCAAGAGATACGACACCAAGCCCACCGCTTCCCAACCGAAGAAGAGCTGGACGAAGTTGTTGCTCATAATCAGCATCAACATGCTGAATGTAAACAAAGAAATATAGCTGAAGAAGCGTTGGTAGCCGACTTTTTCATCGTGCATATAGCCGATGGTGTAGATATGCACCATCAACGACACGCCCGTTACCACGACCATCATCATCGCCGTCATCGTATCGACCAAGAAGCCGACGGAAAAATCCAAACCGCCCATCGTCAGCCAGGTATAGACGTTCTCGTCAAACTTGGCGCGGCTGCCGTCGATAAAGCCCCACAGCACATAGGCCGACAGCACGGCGGACACCGCCACGCCGAGTATCGTAACCGTATGCGCGCCGGCACGTCCGATTTTATTGCCGAACAAACCCGCAATCAGCGAGCCTGCCAAAGGCACGAGGGCAATGATGAGATATAAAGTCATGTCGTTCATTTGATTGAACCCAATTGATTTAAAAATCTATGTTTGTTTCGTACAAAATTACTTCGGAAAAACAAATCCAACACGTTCCAATCGTTTGCGTGCCACAGCTAGTTGCTCTTCAGTAAATAAATCACACCACGGCTTTTGTAACACCAGATATTCCATACTGTATTTCAAGGCGTGAACTCCGCCACCACTCAAAATCAGCTCTGTAAAACCGGTCTGAGTCTTCTTCTTTCCCGTACTCAATAATTTATCCGCCGCCTCTTTACCACCAAATTCATTTACCATTTTCAAAAATCTAGTTGCCTTATAAGGTGGTTTAAATTTTAGAGTCTCCTCATAAAGATTCAGCATGGCTTCATGAAATTCTTGTTCTAACTGATTTTTATCCATCATTCTTCTTTCAATATTTCAGTCTCGTAGCAACTGTATTTTTCACCCCGTCGGGCAAAAATACCAAAACTCAAATCAAG
>CALDNV010000141.1:0-6957 GCA_937914605.1 uncultured Neisseria sp. | reverse complement strand
GGACTGTGCCAATACATGCAGGGTAATCATTCGGTTTTCCTCGGTGTGTATGTTCATTGTGATGACAATAGCCAAACGGGGTTTTCAGACGATCCCTTAGGTTTGGAGGTCGTCTGAAACCTTAATCTTTAGACAAAGCATCAATCGGATTGAGCTTGGAGGCTTTGTTGGCGGGCATAAAACCGAACGCTACGCCGATGGCGGTGGAACAGACAACCGCGCCGATGACGGAGCCGATGGAAATTTCCATTGGAAATTCGGTAACGAATTGGTTGAACACGAGGCTGATGGCAGTAGACAGCCCTACTCCGACCAAACCGCCGATAATACAGATTAAGACCGCTTCAATCAGGAATTGTTGCAGGATGTTGTTTCGCCGCGCGCCAATCGCCATGCGCACGCCGATTTCTTTGGTGCGCTCGGTTACGGACACCAGCATGATGTTCATCACGCCGATACCACCGACCACCAACGAAATCAAGGCGATGGAGGAAATCAGCAGCTTCATCGTGCCGGTGGTGCTTTCAACCATCTGCTTGATACTGTCGCTGTTGTTCATGAAAAAGTCTTCCGTACCATGCCGCGTTTTGAGCAGCTCGGTCAGCCCTTTTTCGGCGACTTGGGTGTTGGCATCGTCTTTGATTTTGACGGTAATCGAGTTGGTGTGGCTCTCGCCGGTAATTTGGTGCATCACGGTCGTATAGGGCGACCAGAGCATCAATACGTCGGCGTTGCCGAAGGAGTTTTCCTCTTTTTGCATCACGCCGATGACGGTCAGCGGGCGTTTGTTGAAGAGGACGGTTTTGCCCAAGGGATTGACGTCTGTGCCAAAGAGTTTTTCTTTGGTATTTTGGTCGATCACGACGACTTGCGCGTCTTCTTTCACATCGCCCTCGTCAAACAGGCGGCCTGATTCCAGCTTCAGCCCTCGCACGTCGAAATATTGTTCGCCCACGCCGTAAAGCGAGGCGGACAAATCGGTGTTGCGGTAAGTCAGCGTGCCGCCGGAGGTGGTTTGCGGCGTGGCGGAAGCGACGTAGCTTTGCTTGGCGATGACTTTGGCGTCGTCAATGGTCAGGGTTTTAATCCTGCCGCTGCGCCTGTCGCCGAAACCGCGCCCGGGGAAGATGCTGATGGTGTTCGTCCCCATCGCGCTGATGTCTGCGAGGATTTTTTTCTCGGAACCGTTGCCCAAAGCGACAACGGATACGACCGACGCAATGCCGATGATGATGCCGAGCATGGTCAGAAGCGAACGCATTTTGTGCGCCATAATCGCCTGCACCGACATTTTGAAGGCCTCGACGAATTGGTCGTAATAAAACAGCCACGAAGATTTTTCTTTGATGCGTTCTATTTTGCTTTCGGGGATTTCGGGATTTTTTGAACTGTCGGAAATGATTTCGCCGTCGCGGATTTCGATGATGCGGTTGGCGATGGCGGCGATACCGGGATCGTGTGTCACCATAATCACGGTATGCCCTTCTTTATGCAGCTTTTGGATGATTTCGATTACGTTTTTGCCGCTGGCGGTATCGAGCGCGCCGGTCGGTTCGTCGGCGAAGATGATTTCGCCGCCGTTCATCAGGGCGCGGGCGATGGAGACGCGCTGCTGCTGACCGCCGGAAAGTTCACTGGGCTTGTTGCCTTCCTTGCCTTCCAAACCCAAATCCTGCAACAGCTTCTCCGCACGCGTCGAACGCTCTTTGCCGCCCATGCCCATATACACGGCAGGCAAGGCGACGTTGTCCCGCGCCGTCAGCGAACCCAAAAGGTTGTAGCGTTGGAAAATAAAGCCGAAGCGTTCGCGCCGCAATGCCGCCAATTCGTCCGGCTCCATTTTGGCGGTTTCGATGCCGTCGATTTGATACGAACCCGAAGTCGCGCTATCCAAGCAGCCGAGGATGTTCATCAGCGTGGATTTGCCCGAACCGGACTGCCCGATGATGGCGACGAAATCGCCCTTCTCTATCGACAGGCTGACATCTTTTAACACATGAACGCGGTTCGCGCCGCTGCCGAAGTAGCGGTTGATGTTTTTACATTCGATTAAGCTCATAACTGTTTCCGACCGATAATGATGTATGGAGTGGAAAGGTCGTCTGAAAGGGATTTTGCTCAAAAACAAAACTTTCAGACGACCTATTGCCTATTTATCTCGGCGGACCGCCCTGCATGGCGCGTTGCGCCGCTTCAGCCTGCTCCGCCGCGCTCATTTCCGACATCACTACCTTGTCGCCTTCTTTCAAACCGCTTTTCACTTCGGTATTCATACTGTCTTTCAGACCGACCGTAATCTCGCGTTCCGAAGCTTTACCGTCCGCGCCCAAAACGCTGACAAACGATTTGCCGTCGTGTTTTTTAATCGTCAGCGTCGGCACGAGCAAAACGTTTTTCACGCCGTTGATTTCAATCGTGTTCTGCGTCGTCATACCGATAGAAAGTTTGCCGTCGGGATTAGGCACCAAAGCGCGGGCGTAGTAGTAAATCGCATTGGAAGTCGTGTCCGTGCTGGTGGTGTAGCTGCCCAGCGACATCGTGGTCAAGCCCGGGTCGACACTGTCGAGCTTCGCCTTAATCGGCGTATCCGGTTCGGACAGAATCGTAAACGAAATGTCCTGCCCCGCTTTGACCTTGGTAATATCGCCTTCGGCAATCTGCATTTTGTTCAACATCGTATCCAGATTCGCCAACTGGATAATCGTCGGCGTGGACTGCACCGCGTTCACGGTCTGCCCTTCTTCCACCGGAATCGCCACCACCGTACCGTCCATCGTCGCGGTAATGCGGGTATAGCCCAATTCCGATTCGGCAGTATTGATGGAAATTTTGGTTTGCTTGATGGAAGCCTTCAGCTCGGCAACGTTTGCCTTAGCCGCGGCCAGCGCATCCTTCGCGCTTTCCAAATCCTCTTTGGACGTCGCGTTTTCCTTCCACAAAGCCGCCTCGCGCTTGTATTTCTTCTCCGCGCTGTTCAGCGCGATTTCGGCAGAAACCAACTTCGCCTGATACGTTTCCAGCTTGGATTTTTCCGTATTCAGCGTGTTCACCTGAGTGGTCGAATTGATTTCCGCAATCAAATCGCCCTTTTTAACCTGCTGTCCGAGCTTGACGTACAGCTTCTTAATCTGCCCCGAAGCCTGCGCGCCCACCGACACCAGATTCGACGGCGAAATCTCGCCCGTAGCGGATACCGTCTGGCTGATGTCGCCGCGTTTGACCGTTTCCGTGATGTAAGAAGTTTGAGGTTCGGGCTGGAAATAAGACCAAGCAGCAAATCCGAGCACCGCAGCAACCGTTATTCCAACCGTCCATTTATTAATGATTTTTGCCATAACTGACTTTCTGATTCATCCATTTCATCTGTTCAATCCGGCACCCAATTCATGTCGCATAATCCCAACACTTATCCGCCGAAAACGCTGAAAACGGGCAGATTTTACTGTAAACATCTACCCCAGCCAAGACAATAACCGACCAAACTAAAATTTAACTTATTGTTTTAAATAGAAATAATCAAAACCCTTTTCCAGAATATTTCAACGTATTTACATATTTTCCCAATCTCAATATTTATCCAAACATTCAAAACAAGAGAAAAGAACTATAATTCAACATCTATCAAACCCAACAACGGCCGCCTCCCCGAACCTTTCAGACGACCCGGCATGATAAATATAACAACACAATGACACTTACTATGAAAAACAAATCACAAGGTTTTACTCTCCCCGAGCTACTCGTTGTCGTCCTGATCATCGCGATTTTAGCGACGATCGGCTATCCCTCTTACCAACGCTACGTCCGCAAAACACGCTTGGAAAGCGTCCGCTCCGAGCTGCTGATCAACGCCCAAAACCTCGAGCGTTACTATGCCCAGCATGCGACCGTAAAAGCCGAAGCAGGCAATCCCGCGTTGCCCCCCTTGGTTCAAAACCAATATTTCAATATCTCCATCTTCAACTTCGAAGGTCCGGACGACAACGATAAAAAAATCGTAAACTCCGCCTCCTCAAGATACATCCTCGAAGCCAAACCCACAGACGAATACAAGTCCACCGAGACCTGCTCCGTTTACCTCAACAGCGACGGCATCTTCTGGGCAAGCAATTCCAAAAACAATGAGGACTGCCCGGGCTTCGAACCCATCAGCCAAGAATAATAGAAACCTACCGCCGCGATTCATCATAAAGGTCGTCTGAAAATTTTCAGACGACCTTTATTCTATTATCAACACTAAATCACGCCGTTCAATGCAATTTATGAACTGATACCGACCGCACCACTCTTATCAATATCCCCATCTTTACCCACAACGGTCGATATCATGCTGACTTACACCCGCAGCGTCCGGCTGGATGCGCCGCTCGAACCGATATTCCGCTACTGTACTTCCCGACACGGATTTGCCTGTCAGTTTCCGTTTGACGTGCAATGGCTGTCAGAAAAGGAATACTGGGCGCGGGGAGATATTTTGGATTTCAGATACAGAGTTTGCGGGATTTGGTTGCGGCATCGTGCCGAAATCATTTCGCTTGAGCCGAACCAATCGTTTACCGACCTGATGCTGAAAGGGATTTACCGCTCCTTCCGCCATACGCATGAATTCAGATTTTCCGGAGGGCGTACCTGTGTGACGGATACGGTGGAATTTACTTTCGGGCTGGGAAAAACGGTTGACCGGCTAATCGGATTGCCGACTTTGCGTCGGACATTTGAAAAACGCCACTGTTTATTGAAAGAGTGGGCTGTCCGATGGAATGGTCATGTTGAAAAAACGCAGCAAATTGAATAAGTAATATAATACTTCATGGACAACAGGTAGCAGTCAGACAGTGATCGCAGACACCATGAAACAACCCGGCAAAGGAAGTAAGCCATCCTAGTATTTCTACATTTAAATATTAAAAATTTTAAAAAACAAAAGATTGGACTTGTAATGAAAAAATTGCTTTTTGTATTGTTAGGACTGACTAGCCTTAATGTTTATGCTGCTGACCCAACCTATGATGCAACCAGGGGCGCATTGCAAAATAATTCGGCATTATGTCAGTATGGCTACAATCCCAACTGTGCGTCGTCTCGTCAGCACCAACGAAAACAGCCTACGGAAATTGTTAATATCAATGTTCCTTCAAAATACGGTGCTTGGGCAATCAATCCTAAAACAGGTATATCAGGTGGGGCACTCGAAATGGATTCACTTGCAGCCGCTAAAAGACAAGCTATTAAAACTTGCGAACGAGGTGGACAGAACAAACCGTGTAAAGTTTTGGCTTGGGTTCGGAATGGCTGTCTCGCCGTTGCCCAAGCAAAAGATGGTACACTTTTTTTCGGATCAACTGACCCTGGCCTTGCTGAAGCTGAAGCCTTGAGGAAATGCCACGCCTCAGGAGGAGATCAATGTAAAATCACCACTCCCGAAGGCTGCTCAATGCCTAAATTCTAATAGACCAAATGCCGTCTGAAATTTCAGACGGCATTTTATAAAAAATCGGCTTTGTGCCCGTCTTTATCTTATGCCTGCTGTTCAAAAGAACTGCGCCGCTGTTTATCAAAGACTGGCATGAGCGTGTAAAAGCATCCTTTAAAAAGCGCGGCCTCCATACCGAAGTCAGATTGGTTTTGAAAAAATGTGTTCAATATTTCAGACGACCCTTGTTTAGCAAAAAAAGGTCGTCTGAATGTTCAGACGACCTTCTTCATTCCCGTTACATCACAAAACGGCTGCCGGATACGAGCCGATGACTTTGACAAACGATGCGCGTTCGCTCAAGAGCCGCAGTGCGTTTTGGACTTTTTCGTCGTTTTGATGTCCTTCGATGTCGATGAAGAACAGGTATTCCCACAGCGCGGATTTGCTCGGGCGGCTTTCGAACTTGGTCATGGAAATGCCCGATTCGGTAAACGGCTGCAACAGCGCGGCGACGGCACCGGCGCGGTTGGGCGCGGAGACTGCCAGCGAGGTTTTGTCTTTGCCGCTGCTGCCTGTATCTTGATGCCCCATGACCAAAAAGCGCGTTGTATTGTTCGGCTCGTCTTCGATACATTCGGCGACATAGTTCAAATGGTAAATATCGGCTGCGGTACGCCCTGCGATGGCGGCGATACTGGGGTCGTCTGATTCTGCCACCAGCCTTGCCGCCTCTCCGTTGCTGGAAACGGCGATGCGTTCGGCGTTGGGCAGGTTGCGTCCGAGCCAGTCGTTGCACTGTGCCAGCGCTTGGGCGTGTGCGATGACTTTTGTGATGCCGCCCAATTCGTGTGTGCCTTTACGCAAGAGGTTGTGATGGATGCGGACAATGACTTCGCCGCAGGCTTTCAATGCGGTTACTGCCAGCAAATCCAAGGTGCGTCCCACCGAGCCTTCGGTCGAGTTTTCAACCGGCGCAACCAAATAATCCGCCTGCCGCGTTTCGACTTGGCGGAAACATTGGTCTATGGTTTGAAATGCGGCGGTATGGGCGGCATGGCCGAAATGTTTGATGGCTGCCTGCTGGGTAAACGTTCCCTGCGGACCGAGGTAGGCAATCGTCAGCGGACGCTCCACCGCCAAGCATTCGCTCATCACTTCGCGAAACAGCCTTGCGATGGACTCGTCAGGCAACGGACCTTGGTTCAAACTCTGAATCCGCCTCAATACCGCTACTTCGCGCTCGGGACGGTACACCGCACCCGTTCCTTTCAATTCGCCGATGGCGTGCGCATGGCCTGCGCGCTCGTTCAACAGGCGCAAAATTTCGGCATCAATTTCATCGATGGCATTGCGGTGCGGCAAAAGCTGTTCGTCAATGGATAAGGACATATCGACAAGCCCCTTGGTGATTCATTCATAGATATAAGCAATCATTCTAACATCAAACAGGTCGTCCGAAAGCCTGAATACGTTTTCAGACGACCTGTTTTATAGTGGATTAACTTTAAATCAGGACAAGGCGACGAAGCCGCAGACAGTAC
>CALDNV010000140.1:0-6983 GCA_937914605.1 uncultured Neisseria sp. | reverse complement strand
GATTTGAACAACTTCCGCCTTGTAACTGTTGCCGATTGATTTCACTATATAATACAGGTCGTCTGAAAACAGGATTTCCGTTTTCAGACGACCTTTTTGCTGCTTACCTGCCTTAACTATTTATTTGTACACCTAGAGTATTGAATCTATGCCTTCCGCCCTTATAAATAGCAAATACGGCATAATGATTAACATGATAAAGACGGAAGAACGATATGGCAGAAAAAACCTATTACGAAATTCTCGGCGTGGACAAAACCGCCGACGCCGACACCATTAAAAAGGCCTACCGCAAACTGGTACGCAAATACCATCCCGACGTCAGCAAAGAACCTGACGCCGCCGAGCGCACCGCCGAAATCAACACCGCCTACGAAACCTTATCCGACCGTGAAAAGCGTGCCGAATACGACGAATTGCTGGCCAACCCCTACGGCCGCAGCGCAGGCGGCAATCCGTTCGGCGGCGCGCAATCCGGCGGCTTCCGCTACGAATACCGCGGCGGCGAACCTTTCGGCACAGGCGATTTCAATTTTGAAGATTTGTTTGCCGGCTTCGGCCGCAGTCAGAGACAGGCGCACGCAAGGCCGGACGGCCCGATTAAAGGCGAAGACCAGCATGCCGAACTGAGTATCGATATTTACGCCGCTTATGTCGGCGCGGAGCGCTCATTAAGCCTGAACGTACCGACCGTGGACGAATATGGCCGCGTCGGTTATCAGACCAAAACCTTAAACGTCAAAATTCCCAAAGGCATTACCGAAGGCCAGCAAATCCGTTTGGCGGGACAGGGCCTGCCCGGCTACAACGGCGGCGCAAACGGCGATTTGTATCTGAAAATCAAGTTCCACGACAAACCCGATTTATACGTCAAAAACAAAAAAGACGTATACCAAACCATAGACGTCAAGCCTTGGGAGGCCGTATTGGGCGGCAAAATCATTGTTCCCACCGCAGCCGGACGCTTGCAGGTCAACCTGCCCGCCAACAGCCAAAACGGTAAAAGCATACGCCTGAAAGGCAAAGGCATTCCGGCCAAAGAAGCGGGCGATTTGTACCTCAACATTCGCATCAGCGTTCCCAAGGCCGAAAGCGAAGCCGACCGCGCCGCATGGGCGCAGCTTGCCGCCCACTTTGACGGCAAAAGCGCATCAAATTGAAAGGACAAACCATGACGCAACACACCGACATTACCCTGACTTTCGAAGAAATCCTCGCTGCCAGCCGCTGCCGCCGCGATTGGCTGCTGGAGCTGATAGAGGAAGAAATCATCAGCGTAAACGGCAGGCCGGAACAAACTTTGTACAGCGGCTTCCAACTTGCCCGCATCCGCCGCGCCCAGCGCCTGAGCCGCGACTTCGATGCCGGCATTCCCGCACTCGGCCTGATTATGCGCCTGCTGGACGAAGTGGAAGAATTGCGCAAGGCGCAGCAGCCCTTATCCCTGCTGGATGAAGGCAAATAGCGGTCAACAAAAGAAGGCCGTCTGAAAAACAGTTTTCAGACGACCTTTTTTCAATACACGGGAAACGAAAATGGCTGAGAATACTGCCGATGATTTGAACCTTGCCGCCGCTCAAGCAGCCGGGCATTTGCTGGAGCGTTGCGTACCGGAGCATGCTGCGGTGCTGACGCCGTATGTGTTGCGGCTGTTTGCGGCTTTGCAGAACGGGCATTCGTTTGTTTGGCTGGATGAGGGCGAGGCGGAGGAATTGGCGGGATTGGCGCCGACGGTCGGGCAGGGCGCGTCGCCGTTGGTGTTGCAGGGCAGAAAGTTGTTTTTGGGGCGGATGTGGCAGCTCGAGCATGATTTGGCGGCTGAAATCAAGCGTTTGGCAGAAGCGGAAGTCGAGCCTGTGGATTGGATGAGCGCGTCGCAAAACTTGTCCGGCTGGTTTGCCGACAAAGGCAGCGCAGGGCAGCGAGATGCGGCGGGGCTTGCCCTGCTTCAGGCGTTTATGCTGATTACGGGCGGGCCGGGTACGGGGAAGACGACGACGGTGGCGAAACTTTTGGGGCTGATTTGTACCAACTCTGCCACGCGCCTGCCGCGTATCGCGCTGGCCGCGCCGACGGGCAAGGCGGCGGCGCATATGGCGCGCGCGCTGCATCGTGCGGTGGACGGTTTCGAGATGCCCGACGCGGTACGCAATCATTTGTCCGCGCTGGAAGGGCAGACGGTCCACCGCCTTTTGAAACTGCGCCCGCCGCAAATGCTGCCTGCGTTTGACGGCAACCGTCCGCTGCCTTTGGATGTATTGGTAGTGGATGAGGCTTCGATGTTGGATGTTTCCCTGCTGCTTCACTTGCTGCGTGCGATTCCGTCGGGCTGCCGCGTGATTTTTTTAGGCGACGAGTTCCAACTGCCTTCGGTCGACGTCGGCGCGGTATTGGCGGCGTTGTCGAGACGGACGGTTTTGGATAAGGAGACGGCGGATCAGCTGAGCATTTATCTGCCGGAACACGGTTTCCCCGTGGAGGAAAATCCGCCGGCTTTGTCGCAAAACGTCGCGCAACTGAAGGTCAGCCACCGTTTCGGCGCAGACAGCGGCATCGGCTGTCTGGCTAGGGCGGTCGTATCGAGCAAGAGCGGGGAAGGTTGGGCGCAGTTTGCCTTGTTCCCCGACGAGCTGGAAATCCGCGAAGGTCGTCTGAAACAGCAGGCGGAGCTGCTTTACCGCAAACACGAAAAATACTGGCAGGCAGTCGATAAAAACGATGTGGCGCTGGCGTTCGGACACGCGGCGGATGTGGTCGTTTTGGCGGCATGGCGGCAGGACGCGGAGGCGTTCAACGAAGAGTATTGCCGTTATCTGCAACGCAAACATCGGGCGGGCGCGGATACGCCGTGGTTCGCGGGACAAATCATCATGATTGCGCGCAACGACTATACGCTGGAAGTGTTCAACGGCGACATCGGGCTGATTATGCCCGACGCGGAGTCGGCGAACGGCTTGGCGGCGTATTTTCCGAATGCGGACGGTTTCAAAAAAATCGCCATCAGCCGCCTGCCGCAGTTTGATTCCGCGTTCGCCATGACTGTGCATAAAAGCCAGGGTTCGGAATATCGGGAAGTCTGGCTGTTGCCGCCGTCAGGGAAAATAGAGCAGGGCGGGGATGACGCTCTGTCGGGCTTGAACAATGCGCTGCTTTACACCTCCATCACCCGCGCGCGGGAACGCTTCGTCTTTTGGGGAAATGAAGAACAATGGCGGCTGGCGGTGGAGACCCGCAAAACCCGCCGCACGGCATTGGGCGAAATCTTGGATGCGATGTTCGTGCCGAAAGCTTGAATCAAACCCTAAAGGTCGTCTGAAAACGGAACGGATGCTGCCGGAAGTTTTCAGACGACCTTTCTCTATTGATATG
Organism: uncultured Neisseria sp.; assembly: GCA_937914605.1. Lineage (GTDB taxonomy): Bacteria > Pseudomonadota > Gammaproteobacteria > Burkholderiales > Neisseriaceae > Neisseria. The sequence continues at coordinate 3,614 of CALDNV010000140.1, read as the reverse complement.
CGTCAAAATCAGTTTGGAAATAAGCATAATACTCTAAATCTTCTTGACGGTTTGTGCCGTCTTTCATAGGATTACAGCCGTTCGATTACAAAAATTAGTAAATTTCTAACAAATATTGATTAGGAATTTTTGTTAAAAATAGCTTTTACCCTTCAATCGGAGATTGGCATGAACATCCAAAAAAACTTTGCCGTTGTATGCGCTGCCTTGGCGGCATTACCCACCGCATTTGCAGAAACCGCTAGCGTAGAGCGCGATGCCGCCGCATTGGCAACGACGAGCGATTACGTCAATTCGGGCAGCGTCATCCGCAAAGACGAAGACAAAATCAGCATTTTCAACGATTTGCTGACCGTAAACGGCACATTCCGCGTCCGCGCCGACACCAAAGACATCAATGCCAACAACAGCAGCACCAATCCCACGCCCGACGCCTCCAATACCAATTTCAACGCCGAATTCTGGTTGCGCGCCAAACTTTATAAAGACTGGAAACTGGTGACCCAAATCGAACCCAACATCGACTTGAAAACCGGCAAATTCAACGGCGACCATGATGTTCCCGTGAACAAACTCTATGCCGAAGGCTCGATTACCGAAGGCGTCAAAGCCCGCGTCGGTAAATTCGGCGCATTCTCTTCCTACGGCCGTGTCTGGGATACGGAAGTAACCGGCGGCGAAATCTTCTTTGACAACAAAACCCTACCCACCAAAATTTACGCAGGCCGCCGTACCGGCAGCCTCAACGACAACGTATGGGGCATAGGCGGCCGCCGCAAACACTTCGCCGCCATTCAAAGCAGCCTGCCGATTAACGAAAACATCAACGTCGGCGCAACCGTCAGCTACATGAAAGACATAGACGTGCGCGGCGCGAAGAAAAACGCCGTCTTCGGCGAAATCGGCGCAGATGTCAAATTCAACGACGATTGGCGTTGGATGGCGGCAGTCAGCAAGTCCAACATCAAAGCCTATAACGACGCAGGGCAAAAAATCAAAAACGACGGCGTGTTCACCGAAGTCCGCTACAAACTCGCCGACTGGAAAGTCCGCAATTCCTACGACGTCTTCCTGAACTACCGCCGCGTCGGCGCGCTTTCGGGCGTATCTTCCGTACAAGACTACAGTAAAAACGTACAAGGCGTACAAGTCGGCGCGACCTACGTTCCTTGGAAAAACTGGAAAGTGTCAGGCTTTTACTTGGCGGGTAAACAAGTTACCCCGACTGCCGGCTCAAGCAGACAAGACGTCAACGTCTTGCGCGGTCAGGTGGAATACAAATTCTAAGCCGTTTGGATAAAGCAAAGGTCGTCTGAAAACCTGTTTTCAGACGACCTTTGCTTTTCTCCTCCATCAAATCGAATATTCAATCAACTCGTTCTGCGAAAACACATAAACCTGTTTCGGCACCAATGCCAATTCCCGCCCTACGGCCAAATCCAGCCGAGAAGCGTCGCTGCCTGCCAGCGTGATATGTACGTCTTGTTTGCCGTGTTTCACCAAAACGTGCGTCAGTGCGCCGACGGCGTGGATTTTTTCGATTTCGGCGCGGATCATCGGGGTTTCGTGTTCGGCGGCGAGCTGCCATTCGTGCGGACGGATGTAGCCGGTGGCGGTTTGTTCCTGCCATTTGTAGTGCGCGTCCAATTTCCACGCGAAGCCGTTATAGTGCCAGATGCCTTTTTCGATGCGTCCTTCAAATGCGTCGGTTTCGCCGAGAAATTCGGTAACGAAGGCGTTTTCGGGTTTGCGGTAAATGGCTTCGGCGCTGCCGGTTTGTTCGATTTTGCCGTGGTTCATGACGACGATTTCGTCGGAAACTTCGAGGGCTTCTTCTTGGTCGTGGGTAACAAGGATGCTGGTTACGCCTAGGTTGTGATGGATGTCGCGCAGCCAGGTGCGTAATTCTTTGCGTACTTTGGCATCCAGCGCGCCGAAGGGTTCGTCCAGGAGTAGGAGTTTGGGTTCGACGGCGAGGGCGCGGGCGAGGGCGATGCGCTGGCGTTGGCCGCCGGAGAGCTGGTGCGGATAGGATTTAGCGAGATGGGAGAGCTGCACGAGTTTGAGCAATTCTTCGACTTTGGTGCGGATTTGTTCTTTGGACGGGCGTTCGGACTTGGGCAATACGGTCAAACCGAAGGCGACGTTGTCAAACACGTTCATGTGGCGGAAGAGGGCGTAGTGTTGGAACACGAAACCGACTTTGCGCTCGCGCACATGTTTGGCGGTTACGTCTTGCCCGTCAAAGAGGATGTTGCCGCCGTCGGCGTTTTCCAGTCCGGCGATGATGCGCAGGAGCGTGGTTTTGCCGCAGCCGGAAGGGCCGAGCAGGGAAACGAGTTTGCCGGTGGGGACGTTGAGGTTGATGTTTTTCAGCGCGTGGAAATTACCGAAGTGTTTGTTTAGGTTTTGGATGGTGATGCTCATGCTGCGTTCCTTTCGGCGGCGGCGAGTTTTTTATCTTGTAATTTTGTGATGATGTTCTGCACCGCCAGCGTCGCCAGTGCTAAAAGTGCCAATACGCCGGAGAGGGCGAATGCGCCGGTGAAGTTGTATTCGTTGTAGAAAATTTCGACCAAAAGCGGGATGGTGTTGGTTTCGCCGCGTATGTGTCCCGATACCACGCTGACCGCACCGAACTCGCCCATCGCGCGGGCGTTGGTGAGGATGATGCCGTAGAGCAGCGCCCATTTGATGTTGGGCAGGGTAACGCGCCAAAACATTTGCCAGCCGCTTGCGCCGAGAATCAGCGCGGCTTGTTCTTCGCTGTCGCCCTGCGCCTGCATCAGCGGGATGATTTCGCGCGCGACAAAAGGGAAGGTAACGAACAGCGTCGCCAGAATAATGCCGGGGATGGCGAAAATAATCTGTATGCCTTGCGCTTCCAGCCAGCCGCCCAATGCCGTGTGCGCACCGAACAATAAGACGAACATCAAACCGGCAACCACGGGTGATACGGAAAACGGCAAATCAAGCAGGGTGGTCAGCAACTGCTTGCCACGGAAGTCGAAACGGGTCAACAGCCACGCCATCGCCACGCCCAAGACGGCATTGACGGGAACGACCACCGCGGCGGTAATCAGGGTGAGCTTGATCGCCGCCCACGCTTCGGGGTCGGTAAGGGATTGCAGGTACAAATCCCAACCGCCTTTCAGCGCCTCGTAAAATACGGCGACGAGCGGGACGACCAGCATCAGCAGCAGGAACCCCAGCGCGACGGCGGTCAGCAACACGCGCAGCCAGCGCGGTTCGGTCAGGTTGGGATTGGTGGAATAGGGTTTCATGGCGGTGGTGTTCTCTGGTTGGTTTTAAGATGTTTGGAGGTCGTCTGAAAACCGTTTTTTGTGAGGCGGATTTGTTTTCAGACGACCTTTTATCTTTTATGGATTAAAAGGGGAACAAAAAACGTCTAGCTTTCGTCATTCCCGCGCAGGCGGGAATCCACCGCAGGGCAACAGGGATTTCAAACGACTTTTCACGGTAGGTCGGATTCTTGAATCCGACAAAATATCCAATGTTCCGTTTTTCTGGTTTCAGGTATCAAAACGCGTCGGATTCAAGAATCCGACCTTGTATATCGAAACACCCGTATCATAGCAACCAACCGCCCGGCC
>CALDNV010000139.1:0-6962 GCA_937914605.1 uncultured Neisseria sp. | reverse complement strand
CTTTGAGCTAAGGCGAGGCAACGCCGTACTGGTTTAAAGTTAATCCACTATACAATCTACGGCAAACTTTCATCGTTATACTGCCCATGCCAGCAAATAGCGGGTTAAATTTAAATCAGAACAAGGCTGCGAAGCCACAGACCGTACAGATAATACAAAACCGATACACATCCAACCAAACACACATCATTCAAAAAACAAAAGAGCCTGCATAAAGCAGGCTCTTTATTTAAACTAATCGTACTAGATTAGAATTTGTGACGCAGACCAACCAGACCAGCGGTAGATTGAGTTTTGTCGCCACCTTTGCCTTCTTTCAACCAGCCGGCAGAAACCAAAGCAGAAGTACGTTTAGAGAAGTCGTAGTCAGCACCAACAATCACTTGGTTGTATTGGCTGTTACCTTGTTTCACGCCGTTTTCTTTAGCTTTGAAGCCGTGAGCGTAAGACAGACGAGGCATTACGTTACCCATACGGTAGCCGCCAGTTACAGCAACTTCAGTACGTTCGTTTTTCTTAGCGTCAGCTACGTCAGCTTTAAAGCCTTCGTATTGACCGGCAACAGAAACCAGTACGTTGTTAGCATCGTAACCACCTACCAGACGGTGTACTTGGTAGTCTTTGTAAACGCCAGAACCCAAAGTGGTGTTGCTGTTGAACAGTTCCAGATGTTCTGTATCCAAAGATTTACGTTTTGCGAAAGTACCAGCGTAGCGACCGAAGAAACCAGAATTTTCATAGTTCAGACCCAAGTCGAAAGAGTGACGGGTTTTCTCGTCATGAACGTGTCTGTCGCTAGGATTAGCATTGTCACGTGGTTGGTATTGAGCGCTTGCGCTGAAACCAGCGAATACTGGAGAGTCGTAACGTACAGATACTTTACGCTCGTCAACACGTTTCAGTTTGCCGAATTGCAAAACTGATGCATTTGCGTCGCTAGATTCCCAAGGATCTACGCTGTCGCTGTTGTCTTTCAGAGCAGTGTTCAGTTTACCTGCACGAACTTTACCGAAGCCGCCTTCCAAACCGATGAAGGATTCACGAGTACCCCAACCCTTGTCAGTACCGGCAACAGAAGTATTTTGTTCTACTTGCCAGATAGCATTCAGGTTGTTGCTCAGGTGTTCGTGACCTTTGAAACCGATACGGGAACCAAAGTCAGCAATTTCAGTTGCAGTTTTGTTTTTGCTGGTTTCATGATTTTTAGTCACTTTGGTGCGAGAAACTTCAACGCCAGCTTTAACTTGACCGTACAGAGTCACGTCAGCCATAGCTGCAACAGGCAAAGCTGCCAAAGTCAGAGCAATCAGAGATTTTTTCATTGCTGTATTCCTTTTCTATCGTGAAGAAATAACTTAAGCAGACTCGGATAGAATCCGCTTAGGCTTTACATTATCGCTGGAATCAGCGATTCCATGACTCTCACTATAATTGTTCCTCTCTAAAAAAACAAACTTTATTCACTACCCCTGCTGACCGTCTTACCTCACAGCACCCGCATTACAACAAGGCATTCGCAATATTTTCCTTATAAATCATGATGTAATATTGAATTTCCCGCTGTTTGCATTTTTACAACACACTTTTCCTAAACGGTCGTTTTTGGAGATTGGCTGTTGTTTTTTGGCTAAATCAGCCGGATGAATGAATAAACGGGTGCAGGTGTGTACTTTCTTATAGCATGCAATTTATGTGGGATTAGCCGGTCATGAACATTAGGTATATTCCCTCCCTCAATGTAGAAACATAAATCCTGCCCTTTGAATTTGCGGTTTCGTCGGTGTAACACCGACATGACCTGTCCCGTAGTTTCCTCAAAAGAAAAGGTCGTCTGAAAATCTTTGTATTGATTTCAGACGACCTTTTGCCATTGGCACATACAATTCCTGCAAACCAAATTTTTGGAAAGGCTGATAGACATATCTATTCGGGCGGACTGTGACCTTATTGATGCAGTGCGGGCATTACCCGCAACAGACTTTGGCAAAGAAAGATTCTCCATAAGCACGCACTTAGATTTCAGACGACCTCACAGCCATATCGGCATTTCGGGGCGAATGATACCGAACTCTGGCGGATAATCCACTCCGGCCAGGTACAGCCCATCAGACATAAAAGTCGGCGGGGCTTTTAATCGGCTGCGCTCTTCGATTAAGTCCTGAAATCCGGAAACGCTAAGCCTGCCGCTACCGACATAAACCAATGCACCCATGATATTACGCACCATATGATGCAAAAAGGCATTGCCGTGTAAGTCTAGTTTTAAGAATTGCGGCGTACCGCTGATTTTTGCACTATACAGGGTCTTAACGGGTGATTTTGCTTGGCATTCGGCAGCACGAAAGCTGGAGAAATCATGTTCGCCTTCTAATAATAATGCTGCCTGCTGCATTTTTTCAGGATCGAGTTTGAGGTGCGTCCACCCTACCTTTCCTTGCAATATCGGGGAGCGGACGGGAGATGATTCCAAAAGGTAACGATATCTTCTACCGTATGCGTCAAAGCGGGCATGAAAATGTGGGGCAACCTGCTGCGCGAACAATACAGCCACACCTTCAGGAAGATAGGCATTGACACCCCGCACCCATGCCTGCTCGGGACGGACTACTGTGGTATCGAAATGGACGACTTGTGCAGTCGCGTGTACGCCTGTGTCGGTTCGTCCGGCAACAATGGTTCGGATGGTCTCGCCTGCAATTTGACTGAGTGCGCTTTCCAATACCGTCTGGACAGTGGGCAAACCGTCAGCTTGTTTTTGCCAACCGTAAAATCGGCTGCCGTCATAAGACAGGGTTAATGCCCATCTTTGTATGGTTTTTGTGGATAATGATTCGGTGTATGCGGTCATATGTCGTCTGAAAATAATAAAAGATGCCGTTTTCACGGCATCTTTTATTTTAGCATTGTTTAATTTCGATTTACTTGCCGATATTAGGCATTCAATTCGTTCATCAATGCTTGGGCTTTATTACGGATCTCACCACTTGCGTCTTCCAGCAATTCAGTCAATGTCTCGCGGGCAGCATCGGGATCGCCGATTTCGACATACATTTTAGCCAGGTCATATTTAGCTTCCAGCGGAGCCGTCATACCGACGGACTCGGAGATGAAGCCTGATTCAAAACCGGAATGTTCATTACTGATGTCGGCAGTATCTTCCACACCCAGATTTTCCCATTCGATGGTTTCGTCAGCGCTGGCTTCTTGAGTATTTTCAATACTGAAATCTTCGCCATCTTGGAATGCTAAAGGTTCGTCTTGCTTAATCTCAAACGGTTGAGTATCGGCTTCAGTCTGTAGCTGCTCTGTTTCTTCAACAACGAAATCCAGTGCTTCTTCTGAGCTATCTGCCTGTTTGTCTGCTGCTTCAACTTCAGACAAAGCTTCTTCTTGTATATCAGCAACTTCAACTTCAGACGACGTTTCTTCTTGCGCACCTAATTCAGGGAAAGGCTCGATGGCTTTAACTGTTTTCGGCTCTTCCGCAAAGAAATCCCAACCCTCTTCCGATTCTTCGGATTGGGTTTCGGCTTCTTCTGTTTCTACTACGTCAATTGTTTCCGACTTAGGCTCTTCAATCTCCACCTCGAATGGGATTGGCTCTTCTTCCGGTGCTTCCGGTTGAGCTTCCAGCAGGTCGTCTGAAACAGATGAAACAGGTGTTGCTGCAAAAGAAGAAACTGATGGGGTCTCTTCCTCATGCTGAGGCTCTGTTTCTACTTCAGCAGTTCTATCTTCCATTACAACAGCAACGTGTTGATATGGATTTTCCGGTTCCGGCTCATATACGCTTTCGGTAGATTCGACAGTATCCCAATCAATATCACGGCGTTTTTCGGTTTCTTCGTCGATGGTAACGGCGCCGGACACGATGCTGGCTTGAGTATTATCCAGTTCGTTCAAATCCAGATCGACGTTTTCTTGAGCAGGTTCGGCAACAGGAGCCGGCTCATTGAAGAATACTTCATCATCGAAATCATCTTCAATTTCCAAACCGTCTTCTTCAGATTTGGAAGTTTCTGCTACAACTTGTGGTTGCGGTTGCGGCGCAGTGGCAGCAGGGAATACATGATCTTCGATACTGATATCGAGATCGTCCTCATCCTGATCGTCCTGATCTATCGCACCTACCACAGGCGCAACAGCTGAATTCTTCCGCTTGCCCAACAAGAACAGCAACAGCAACAAACCTGCCGCTGCCGCACCGCCGATCAACAGCCAGCGCCATAATCCGCTGTCTTCCGCTGACGCTTCTTCTTGTTGTTTTTCTGTGGCAACTGCCGAGGCAATGCGCGCTTCAACATCAGCTTGTGCCTGAGAAATTTCTTGTGGTTCTGTGTTTGCTGTTGCAGACGACGCATTCGGCTCAGGCAGGACATTTACTTGCTCGGCAGATGCCGCAACTGTTTCAGCTTTATTTTGTTCCTGAGTACCTGCCGTCGTTACAGCCGGTTTGGTTTCGGGCTTGGCTTCTTGTACCGGCTCAGCTTTTTTATCTTCTTTTTTATTTTCTACTTTGGTGTTTTCTACCGGAGTCTCTTTAGGAGGCGTTGCGGTACCGGTTTTTTCAGACGACCCTTGGGCTTGAGGCTTATTGCCTTCCTGAACCGGAGGTTTGACTTGTGCAGGTTTGGATGCCGTCGATTTCATATCGCCGTGCATCGGAATGTACAACACCTTGCCCGCAAGCATACGGTCGGCATCTTTACCGATGAACACGCCGGGGTTGGCATTGACCAATGCCTGTATCGTTTGTTCGACGGTCATGCCTTGAGGACGGATTTTAGTGGCAATTTCGGTCAGAGTTTCACCCTGACGAACCAGATGCTGCTTGCCATAACGAATCTCGGTTCCATTGGCGCCTACAGAAGATTGTTGCTGTTGTTTTGACGGCTGTGCCTGTGTCTGTACCGGTTTATTTGTATTGTTTTTATCTTTTCGTACAGCTTCCTTGCGAACGGTTTCATTTTGATTTCCGTTTTGTATCGCGCGGTTGATGCGGTCACGCGCCGCCTGACGGTCAAATTGAGAATGGTATGAATTGTTGTCAGCAGAAGAATTGGATGAAGATTCGCCACCGCTGCGCGCACGGCTTGAACCATCCGTTTTACCGGAATAGCCTGCGGGATCAATGATGGCTGTGTATTCGCGTGATTGTGAACCTGCGCCAACTTGGAAAATCAACACAGGGTCTTTAATCGCTTTGCTTGAGTGGATAGTGACGACTGCCTTGTCGCCCGACTTACGGACACTGGTACGCAAATTGCTATTGGAAACAGTCGCTTTTCCGCCTTTCAACAGCGCCTGAGCCTCGTCACCGGTTACGGTAATACTGCCTGAAAACGGCTCGCCCAGATGGGATTGGACATTCAGCCCGCCAAGCCCTGCGCTCGCACCAAACGACACTGCCAAGGCCACAGATGCCGCGATTAATTTGATTTTATGATGGTTTTTCAAAACTTGTCCCCTGTGTAAAATGACAACCCTGCTAGAACTGCTACATACTTAACCGTATATTACGATATATTACGTTATGATATCTTCTAAAGTCGCAGTCTGCCAAGTAATCCGATGAATTAAGTGATGAAACGAACGAGAAATTAACAGGTTTGTAATTTCTGTGTTTCTTTTTTACAAATCCTACTGATAACATCAGTTTATCATCCCGACGGCATTTTTTAAACCCTTTTTTAGATTATTGCCCGCCTGCATCGGCAATTTCGTTTCTAGGGTGGTGCAAAAAGGTGAGGCTGCCTGTATGATTAGCGTTTAGCCGATTGGTTTCATCTTTTTTGTTTGTTTGATTATGAAAGTTTTAAGCGATTTATTGGCAGTCATCTTGTTTTTCCTGACTTACACAATCACGAAAAACATGATTACTGCGACTGCGGTTGCCGTTGTATTCGGCATTTTGCAGGCAGGTTTTACTTACTGGAAATACAAAAAACTCGATACGATGCAGTGGGTTGGCCTGATCCTGATCGTCGTATTCGGCGGCGCGACCATTCTACTTCATGATGACCGTTTTATCATGTGGAAACCGACCGTTTTGTTCTGGATTGGCGCATTGGTTTTGCTGATCAGCCATCTAAGCGGAAAAAACGGATTAAAAGCGACTATGGGCAAAGAGCTGGAACTGCCCGAACATGTTTGGAGCAAACTGACTTATGCCTGGGTCGCATTCATGATTTTCTTAGGTATTGCCAACTGGTTTGTATTTACCCACTTCAAAGAACAATGGGTAAATTACAAAATGTTCGGCTCTACCGGCTTTTTGTTTGTTTTCTTTATCGCTCAATTTTCCTATTTGAGCCGATATTTACCCCAAAAGGATAGTTGATGGAATATTACATGCTCCTGGCCACCGATGCCGATAATGTACACGAAGCCCGTATGGCGGCACGCCCTGCCCATCTGCAACGCTTGGAAGCTTTGAAGGCTGAAGGACGTCTTCTGACTGCCGGCCCCAACCCTCTTCCCGACAATCCGGAGCGCGTGTCCGGCAGCCTGATTGTGGCTCAATTTGAATCTTTGGATGCTGCTCAAGAATGGGCGGAAAAAGACCCTTACGTCGATGCGGGCGTCTATGAAGAGGTATTGATCAAACCGTTCAAAGCCGTATTCAAATAATGGATATGCGTGAAGCTATTGAAGGTCGTCTGAAAACGCTGAATCCTGTTTTTTTTGACTTTCAGGATGACAGCCATCTGCATGCGGGCCACTCGGGAAACAAAGGAGGCGGGCATTATACGGTCGTAGTCGTCAGCGAAGCTTTCGGCGGCGTCAGCCGTCTTAACCGCCAACGCACCATTAAAACCTTACTGCACGATCTGTTTTCCGAAGGGCTGATTCACGCATTGAGCATCAAAGCGGCCACTCCGGACGAATACTTCCACTAATTACAGACATACTGGACATAACAAGAGAAAATCATGAAGAAAAAACATCTCATCTCTATGCTG
>CALDNV010000138.1:0-21109 GCA_937914605.1 uncultured Neisseria sp. | reverse complement strand
CGGGGAGAGGGGATAGATTGGCAGGCAGTCCCAAATTTGGCGGCAACTTCAAAAGGATTAAGTTTCTGTGTCCTTACCCTCTTCTTCACGAGAGAAGGCATGCCGTTTCTTTTGATTTTGCAGGGATATCGACTAAATATAAGCCTGCGGCTTATTGCCCTCTCCCTAACCCTCTCCCGCGGGGAGAGGGGATAGATTGGCAGGCAGTCCCAAATTTGGCGGCAACTTCAAAAGGATTAGGTTTCTGTGTCCTTGACTTCCCACCTCCGAGGGAGATGGGAATAAATCATCAGGTTTGCTTTTCCCGAAAATCCTAAGACTTTCAGAAATCCTGTGAACGTCTGCCGACAAAGCACCCACTAATCGGATTATTTGTTTTCCTGACGTTTGCGGTAGTCGGCAACAGCCGCTTTTACCGCATCTTCAGCCAAGATGGAGCAGTGGATTTTCACCGGCGGCAGTTCCAATTCTTCGGCAATTTCGCTGTTTTTGATTGCCAGCGCGTCATCCAGGCTTTTGCCTTTGACCCACTCGGTAATCAGGCTGGAAGAAGCGATGGCCGAGCCGCAGCCGTAAGTTTTGAATTTGGCGTCTTCGATGATGCCTTCATCGTTTACTTTGATTTGCAGGCGCATGACGTCGCCGCAGGCGGGCGCGCCGACCATACCGGTGCCGACAGACTCGTCGTTTTTATCGAAAGTACCGACATTGCGGGGGTTTTCATAGTGATCGATTACTTTATCGCTGTATGCCATGATGTGGTTTCCTTAATGTTTTTTGATGGTTTAAGTGGTTTGTTTGCCGGTTTTCAGACGACCTGAGTTAGATTTTGCACGCACCGCCTTCGCAGCCGTCGTCGTTTTCCGAATCGACGCCGCCTTCCACGGTAACGCCGTCAAAATCTTCAAGCAGGTTGTCGAGATTGTCCAAATCTAAATCTTGTTCGTTCATGGTTTTGTATCCTTGATTTTAATGTGGTGGCTTTTAGGTCGTCTGAAAAGGTCTTTTTAGTTTTCAGACGACCTTTTTTGTTATTAATGTATTGGTATGTTGGGTTGTTAAACCCAATATTTCGGGTGGATTGATAGGCTTGTGTGTATTACAAGCTGATTTTTGGTTGCAGTATATTTTTAATAAGGATGCAAGCCTAAACTTGGCTGATCATATTCCAAACAGTATTCTTCATAACAGAAAGGGCATTTTAAGTATTTCTCACATTCTCCGCTCCCTTTAGGCACATCTCGAGAAAAACTATTTTCACTCTCTTGATATGTTTGGCCACATTTCTCACAAACAATATCATTATCCTGGTGACCATATTCACCACAAATTCCCATTTGTGTTACCTCCTTATTAATAATTTAATAATCATTACAACAAGGTTAGATCGCTAAATTTAATGTTTCAGACAACTTGGTGGATTTATTTGGATTACTGATCCAGTCTACACTTATTTTCACGCAGTCTAAGAACTCGAATTCACAAATCCGCATTCCATTCCACCAAGTGCAGGCTGCTCTTAATGCGCCGCCCATTCAATCGAGTTCAAATCAATCCCGTCTTTGAACATTTCCCACAGCGGCGACAGTTCGCGCAGTTTGCCGATTTTGGATTTGATCAGTTCGGCGGCGAATTGCACTTCTTCTTCGGTGGTCATACGGCCGAAGGTGATGCGCAGGGATGAGTGCGCCAGTTCGTCGTTGCGGCCGAGCGCGCGCAGGACGTAGCTTGGCTCAAGGCTGGCAGAAGTACAGGCGGAGCCGCTGGATACGGCGAGTTCTTTCACGGCCATAATCAGGCTTTCGCCTTCGACGAAGTTGAAGCTGACGTTCAGGTTGTTCGGGGCGCGGTGTTCGAGGTCGCCGTTGATATAGACTTCTTCGATGCCTTCGATGCCTTTGAGGAAGATGTCGCGCAGTTTGCGGTAGTGCGCCATGTCTTGCTCGAGTTCTTCTTTGGCGATGCGGAAGGCTTCGCCCATGCCGACGATTTGGTGGGTCGGCAGGGTGCCGCTGCGGAAGCCACGTTCGTGGCCGCCGCCATGCATTTGGGCTTCGAGGCGGACGCGTGGTTTGCGGCGGACGTACAGTGCGCCGATGCCTTTGGGGCCGTACACTTTGTGGCCGGACATGGACAGCAGGTCGATTTTGGCGGCTTCGACATCCACAGGCACTTTGCCGCAAGCTTGGGCGGCATCGACGTGGAAGATGATTTTTCGTTCGCGGCAGATTTCGCCGATGGCGGGAATGTCTTGCACTACGCCGATTTCGTTGTTCACCCACATTACGGAAATCAGGATGGTGTCGTCGCGGATGGCGGCTTTGAGTTCTTCCAAATCAATCAAACCGTTTTCCTGCACGCCGAGATAGGTTACTTCAAAACCTTGGCGTTCGAGTTCGCGCATGGTGTCGAGCACGGCTTTGTGTTCGGTTTTGACGGTGATGAGGTGTTTGCCTTTGGTTTTGTAGAAGTTTGCCGCGCCTTTGATGGCGAGGTTGTCGGACTCGGTCGCGCCGCTGGTAAAGATGATTTCTTTAGGGTCGGCGTTAATCAGGGCGGCGATGTCGGCGCGGGCTTTTTCGACGGCCTCTTCTGCTTCCCAACCGAATGCGTGGCTGTTGGAAGCGGGGTTGCCGAAGGTTTCGGTCAGATAGGGAATCATTTTTTCGGCAACGCGTTTGTCAACAGGAGTGGTGGCGGCGTAGTCGAGATAAACGGGGGTTTTGACGGTCATGGTTTGCTCTTTCGTTTTTATTTGGTTTTTAATTAATGGATGTGTGTAAAGGTAACGACTTGGCTGCCGTCGTTACAGTTTTTCTGTTCAATGATGCTTTGCAGCGTAACGCTGCTCAGGTAGTCATTGATGGTTTTGTTTAAATTTTCCCAAAGGTCGTGCGTCAGGCAGGGCGCGCCGTGGTGGCAGTTGGCTTTGCTGCCGCAGCGGGTGGCGTCCAGCCGGTCTTCGGCGGCGGCGATGATTTGGGCGATGTTGATTTCCGATGCGGGGGCGGCAAGGATGTAGCCGCCGCCCGGGCCGCGCAGGCTTTCGACCAACTGCGCGCGGCGCAGCTTGCTGAAAAGCTGTTCGAGATAGGATAGGGATATGCTTTGGCGTTCGCTGATGGCGCTGAGTTTGACAGCGCCGGTTTGCGCGTTCATCGCCAAATCGATCATGGCGGTAACGGCAAAACGCCCTTTTGTGGTCAGTCTCATGGTAGGTGCCTGTGTCGGCTTTTTTATAGTGGTGCGATTGTCTAATATCTGAGTGATTCAGTCAAGTATATTCGGGCGTCTTCCGATTGTTTGTTTAAATGGCTGGGCGAATGGATTTTTATCTGCCTGAAGATTTCTCTTTTTTTATCTGAAACTTGAATCCGAGGTCGTCTGAAAAGTGCTATTACCCCGCTTTTGGCGGGGTTAAAACCATTTGCTTTATAATTGCGATTGATATAGATTATCTAATTCATACTAAATCATTATGGTATTGCAAAAGGTCGTCTGAAACCGCCCTACCCGTTTCAGACGACCCAAGCCATAAGCAACCCCTTAACAGAGGCAATCAACAATGAAACGCGATTTGAGCAAAATGACCTGTATCGAAGACCTGCGCCTTGTCGCCAAGCGCAAGATGCCGCGCATGTTTTACGATTACATCGATTCAGGTTCTTGGACGGAAACCACCTACCGCGAAAACACTTCGGATTTCAAAGACATCCGCTTCCGCCAAAAGGTATTGGTCAATATGGAAGGTCGTAGTTTAGAGACCAAAATGATTGGGCAGGATGTGAAGATGCCGGTGGCGATTGCGCCGACGGGCTTTACCGGTATGGCGCACGCCGACGGCGAAATCTTGGCGGCGCGGGCGGCGGAGAAGTTCGGCATTCCGTTTACGCTCTCCACCATGTCCATCTGCTCGATTGAAGATGTTGCCGAAAACACCAGCGCGCCGTTTTGGTTTCAGCTTTATGTGATGCGCGACCGCGAGTTTATGGAAAACCTGATTAAGCGCGCGAAAGATGCCAAATGTTCGGCATTGGTTTTGACTGCCGATTTGCAGGTTTTGGGTCAACGCCACAAAGACATCAAAAACGGCCTGTCCGCGCCGCCGAAACCGACCATCGCCAATTTAATCAATCTGGCAACCAAGCCCGAATGGTGTATGAAAATGCTGAACACGGAACGCCGCACGTTCCGCAATATCGTCGGACACGCCAAAAACGTCGGCGATTTGTCTTCGCTGTCTTCGTGGACTTCCGAACAATTCGACCCGCGCCTGAGCTGGGACGACGTCGCCCGCATTAAAGATTTGTGGGGCGGCAAGCTGATTATCAAAGGCATTATGGAACCTGAAGATGCGGAAAAAGCAGCGAAAAGCGGCGCGGACGCATTGGTCGTTTCCAACCACGGCGGCCGCCAGCTCGACGATACCGTATCCTCCATTAAAGCCTTGCCCGACATCGTCAGCGCAGTCGGCAGCGACATCGAAGTTTGGATGGACAGCGGCATCCGCAGCGGTCAGGACGTCCTTAAAGCATGGGCTTTGGGCGCAAAAGGCACGATGATAGGCCGCGCGTTCCTCTACGGCTTGGGCGCATACGGCGAAGAAGGCGTTACCCGCGCGCTGGAAATTCTGTATAAGGAAATGGACATATCCATGGCGTTTACAGGCCACCGCAATATTCAGGACGTCGACGCCAGCATTCTGCAAAGCACGCGCTGGCCTGATGACAAATTCTGATGTTTCATACAAAAAGGTCGTCTGAAAATATGTTTTCAGACGACCTCATCATTATCAGGCATTCATCTTGTCTTCAAATGCTGCCAAAATCCGCGCGACTTCCTCCACGTCCTTGACCGCCCTTACTGCGTCAAACAATTCCTGCGCTGCTCCAAATTCTTTCTTCATCATGCCCAGCCATTGTTTCAGGCGGGCGACGGGGTATTTGTTGTTCGCTTCTTTGGCGAGACACAAATGGAAAAATTGGTTTATCCACACTGAAACTTCGGCGAAATCGGTATCGCAGACGGTTTCGCCGTTTTCGTATTGTTTGATTTGGCGCGCCAAATCGGGGCGGATGACGGCGCCGCGGCCGAGCATGACGCTGTTGCAGCCCGTCATCTCTTTAATGCCGATATAGTCTTTGAGGCTGAACACGTCGCCGTTGGCGGTTACAGGGATGGCGACGTGTTCGCGGATTTTGCGTATCCATTCCCAATGCGCGGGTGGTTCGTAGCCTTCGACTTTGGTGCGCGCGTGTACAGTCAGGGCACAGGCTCCGCCTTCGGCAATGGCGGCGGCGCATTCGAGCGCGAGGCTTTTGTCTTCGTAACCGAGCCGCATTTTGCCGGTAAGCGGGATATGTTCGGGCAGGCGTTGGCGCAGGGTTTTGACGATATGGTGGATGAGGTCGGGCTCTTTGAGTAGGACGGCGCCGCCTTTGTGTTTGTTGACCGTGGGGGCGGGGCAGCCGAAATTGAGGTCGATTTTGTCCGCACCGAAGCGGACGGCTTCCAAGGCGTTGACCGCCATATTTTCGGCATCACTGCCCAAAAGCTGGACGGTACAGGGCGTACCGGCGGGAGTCTTGTTGCCGTTGGCGATTTCGGGGGCGTATTTGAACCAGGTGGAACGGGAATGGACGGTGTGGGTAATGCGGACGAACTCACTGACGCATTCGTCGTAGCCGCCGATACGGGTCAGCAAATCGCGTATCACATCGTCCACCAGCCCCTGCATCGGAGCAAGCACGATTCTGCATTTTTCTTTAAATTCAGTCATTTGATTGTTTTCATTAGATTTTATTTAATTTTTAAAAGTGTTTATTTTGTATTATTCCGCCCTATTTCTGCACGTTTTAGCATTTTCAATGTACCATATATGCACCATTTTTATTTAATTTGTATATGGTGCAAATAATGGGAACGATAACAAAACGAACCAATCCGTCAGGTGCTATCGTATATCGGGCGCAGATACGGATTAAAAAGGCGGGCTACCCTGATTTCTCGGAAAGTCGTACCTTTTCTAAAAAGGCTATGGCAGTCGAATGGCTGAAATTAAGAGAGGCAGAGCTTGAAATGCACCCTGAACTGCTTTTCCGCGAGAAACGGCAAACATTATGCCCTACCCTTCGGGAAGCCGCCAAGCGGTATGCGGACGAGGTGCGAACAGAGTATAGTGATTCGAAGTTCAGGACACTAAATTTTGTGATGAATTTTGAGATTGCCGACAAGCGCATCGATCGGTTGCGGCGCGAGGATTTCACGTCTTATGCCTTTATCCGCCAACGCGGATCGGATGAATTGGGTCTGCTTCCGGTCAAGCCATCCACCATCAATTCAGACCTGCAATATTTGCGCTCGATTTTGAAGCACGCCCACTTTGTTTGGGGCTATCCAGTTACTTGGTCTGAAATCGATATTGCGATTGAAGGCCTACGGCGCGCGCGGGTCATCGGCAAAGCGGAAAAGCGCGACAGACTGCCGACATCAGAAGAATTGCAGAAGCTGACAGATTACTTTTATTTTTCGTGGAACCGCAGAAGTTCAAACGATATGCGCGTGCCTATGCACCTGATTATGTGGTTTGCCATATATTCCTGTCGCAGGCAGGCAGAAATCGGACGGCTGACATGGGCGGATTTGGATTTGGAAACGCGTCAATGGCTGGTAAGAGATGTAAAACACCCGCGCGGAAGCAAGGGGAATCATAAGAAATTTGAAGTCAGGGACGAGTTAATACCGCTGATAGAGGCTTTGCAGAGCGAGAAAATCAGAAGACAGATGCAGGGAAACCCCGATTTGCTTTTGGGCGGGTATCAATCGAAAACAATCAGCGCACTATTTACCAACGCCTGCCGCGCCTTGCATATTGAAGATTTAAGGTTTCACGATTTACGGCACGAAGGGGCGACGCGCCTTGCCGAAGACGGGCTGTCCATCCCGCTGATGCAGCAGGTTACGCTACACGGGGACTGGGAAAGTATGCGGGTTTATACCAATATACGCCGCCGCCCGCGACGGTTGGATTTTGTTGAGGCGTTGGAAAATGCCAAGAAGTGCAATTGAGAAATATAAGGTCGTCTGAAAATTCAGACGACGGTTTTGCTCAAAACAACACAAAACAGCACAAAACAACACGAAAGCACACAAAACCACTTGATAAACGGCAAGGACTGCCATACTATAAACACATATCGAAATTCGCGACCGACAACACAAGGAGCATTAAATGGGTAAAATCTATTCAGAAGGCTGGGACGGTTTTTAAATGGTGCCGGACAGCTTAATTATCTTCAATCAGGCATATGGCTTCTGGGTGCAAACAGGAGCCATTATCATATCCATAGCCGTTACAGGCTACTTTGCCCAAAAAGCCATTAAAAAGAATGGGGAATCCGCGAAAACAACGCTGAACCATAATCACGAAATGATTAGGAAAAGAGCCACAATCGACATTCTGATTCAGGAAAACCAAGATACCGATTTGGTTCAGGCAAAAAGGATAGTGGCACAATTGCCGCCAGAAGCCTCTTTTATCAAATACATGGAACCCTCATTCTGCGATAAAAAAGAAGCCGAAGCCGAAAAAGAAAGTATCAGAATCCTGTTGAACCGCTACGAATTTATCGCATTGGGCATACGCACCGGCGCATTTGAAGAAGAAATTTACAAACGCCTGAAATACTCGGATGTGATGGACACATGGAAAAAAGCCAAGCCCATGATTATGGAGCTGCGCCGACAGAAAGAGCGTAATACCTATTACCAGGAACTGGAATGGCTTGCCAGCCGCTGGGAGGCATCCCCTCTTGGACAATGATTGCAAAAGGTCGTCTGAAATCCACATTTCAGACGACCTTTTGCTTTGATTTTGTTCGGAAAACGCCTGATTTTAAACGTGTCCACGTTTTGGCGTTTTTTCATGCCGTCTGAAAATTCCTCTTGACGGCGCGGCGGCTTTTAGTTAAAGTTCAGTTCGTGGCGTAGAAACCACACTACAGCGGCAATCACTCCGTCAATGTGATTTTTTTGTGTCTAGAATTTTCTTTCTTGTTGTTTGTTTCGATAGCAGGAAGTTTCTATGACCGCGTGGGCGACGAATACAAGACCCGTTTTCGGGGAATAAGTCCGCCCTACTGTAGAGGGTTTCTAACCACGCGGTCGCCCGATTCGGGCATTTAGAAAACTTCTACAGGACTATCAAAATGAACCAAGTTCAACACTTCAACTTCAATCAATCTCAAGTTCGCGTGGAAATGCACAATGGTGAACCACTATTTTGCTTAACCGACGTTGCGCAAATTCTTGAAATTCAGAATACAAAATCATCACGTTTTAATTTGAAAGAAGATGGGGTACATAAAATGTACCTCACTGACAAATTAGGCAGGAATCAGGAGGCAACCTTCATCAGCGAACCCAACCTGTACCGCGTGATTTTCCGTTCCAATAAAGCCGAAGCCATTAAATTCCAAGACTGGATTTTTGAAGAGGTCATCCCGACCATCCGCAAAACAGGCGGCTACCAAGCCAAATCTACCCCGTCCGTCAAAGACCAGCTTCCGACCCGCGACGAACTCATCCAAGTCATCTACATGCTGGGCGACCGGCTGCGCGAAATCCACGGCTGGGGATGGGGCAACTTTGACGACCATCTCTCCGGCAAATTCAACAAAACCCCGCGAGAATCGACGTATGACGAACTTATCAACATCATCCGCTGGCTGCACAAACAGACCCAAACCGTAGCCGGTCGCCCCATTGTTGCCGGCGTAAACTGCCCCGTCAAACCCTTCGGCCTCGGCGCATCCCTGTCGCAACAGGCTGAAAGCCTGCCCGCAATGCTGGCGGCAGAGGAGAAAAAGCAACTCCCCGCGCCTGTTGTGGTCAAAGCTGCCGATTCAAGCGATGCCCAATGCAGAAAACGCGAGATTGCGGAAAGCCACAATTCCGCCATCGCCCGCCTGCTGACATACGACGGCGATACGTCGGCAATCGAGCTGGCGGAATGCGCGGCGGCAAACGAAATCATCAACTTGGCCAAGATAGTCAGCGATGCCTATGAGAACTTTATGTTCTGCAAGGAAAACCAAAATCAAACCGACGACAATTTCAAATGTGCGATGCTTGAATTGACGCGCCTGCAAAATACGATAATGGAACTGATCTGCTGCTGATGGCAATGGAACAATCCGTCCGAACTGTTTCGGACGGCTTTTGGCTTATTCTGCACAAGTATTTGAACAACTGAAATTTTATGGTAATATGTATCTACTTTGTAGATACAATAAAGGTAAAGATTATGTTGCGTGTCCAAAAATGGGGGAATTCGGCGGCCGTCCGACTGCCTGCCGACATGCTGAAACAATTGGATTTTAAAATTGGCGACGCTTTGGTAGCGGAAGTACATAACGGCGAACTTCGTGTGCGTGCTGCCCGACGTTTCCGCTTGGCAGACTTGCTTGCCGAAATGGAAGAAACCCCGCCGCGCGTAGAAGGCTGGGAAATCTTGGATGATGCCGGCAACGAGGTCGTCTGAAATGTATATTCCCGATAAAGGCGATATTTTCCATTTGAATTTCGACCCTTCCAGCGGCAAGGAAATCAAGGGCGGGCGGTTTGCGCTGGCTCTGTCTCCAAAAGCATTCAACCGCGCAACGGGATTGGTTTTTGCCTGCCCCATTTCACAGGGGAATGCAGCGGCTGCACGAAGCAGCGGTATGATTTCAACCTTACTCGGTGCAGGAACGGAAACGCAGGGCAATGTCCACTGCCACCAGCTCAAATCTCTGGACTGGCAAATCCGCAAGGCTTCTTTTAAAGAAACTGTACCCGATTATGTATTGGACGATGTGCTGGCGCGCATCGGCGCCGTCTTATTCGATTAAATACTGAAACCGCCCGAACCTGTAATCTTTTCTTACAGGTTCGGGCGGTTGCTTATTCGGCACGCTGACTGCTTACTGCATGACCATATGCCTGCCATTCCCTTAAATCGGCTGCATGTCCGTCGGCTGTTTCTGCCAGTCCTGCATATTTTTCAGCGCACTGTCCGAATAATAGCCAGCCTTGGGAATCTGACGCGCCATCAGATGCGGTGGCGGCGGTAGTGGTTGCGGGCAGGTTTCTGCTGCGATTTTGGGCGTCGGCGTAGTGGCGCAGGCGGTTAAGCTCAAGACGCATAGCGGCAACAGTTTTTTCAGCATTTTGTTTTTCCTCTTCTAATTTGGTTTGTCGTTCGGCAAACGCGGCGGATGCCTTCTGCTCGGCAGAACGTGCCTGCTTTGCCTGCTCGATATAGCCGTCTTTCAGACGATTCGAAATTTCGGCAGCAGCAGCCTCCCGTCCCATGCGGTATTTTTCGGCACGGTCGAAATGCCATGCGGTAAAAATCAGGACTATCAGCAGCAATACGCCTACCGGCTTCCAGTATTTCAATAAAATATCCATTTCAGACGACCTTTACTTTAAAACAGACAGGATTTCGGGCAGTTTCCACAAAAGCACGGTCAGCGGGACGGCTGCCAAAGCTGCCCACATAAACCGCCGCGCCCGCGCGGATTTGTCGATCAATTCAAGCATCTTGCGTATTTCCTTTCTAGCGTCCCTGCACTGCGCGGATAATATCCGGCATGTACGGAATAACGGGGAGCAGTAATATTGCAGTCCCTATCGAAAATTTTACCCATTTACTCTTAACCAGTTCGACCATACTCTCACTCCCTATTGCCTTGATTAATGCCGTTATTTCGGCTAGAATTTCCTTCACTTTCCAACACTCTCCATATTAAAGGGTGAACAGAAACGCCACGATGGCTCTAAACATCGCGGCGTTTCGCTTTTTCAGACGACCTCAAGGATGCAGCCCGGGCAGATACACGGTTTTGCCGTTTTTCTTGGTTGCAGTCAGTATCTGGTTGCGTTGCGGGCTGTTGCGTCGGAAACCGATGTGTACCCATGCGCCTTCCCCGCGCTCGGGAAATTCGAGTATCAACTGGTCGAATTTCAGCGCGCCTTCATCACGCATTTTGATTAACAGTTTGGCAAATGCCAGCGAGGTCATGCCCGATGCGTCGCAATCGGCGGCAAGTCCGTGTCGGTGCGCCGATGTGGGACTGCCACCGACCAATTTGTTTACCCGCTCGCTGCGGAAGCAGCTTGTTACGATAATCGGGCGACCGACGTATTCGCGGATTTTTTCAAGCTGCTGCGCGGTGTAATAAATGTTGTCCATTTCGGCGGGCGACGGTTCGTTCGGCACTCCTGCGCGACGAGCGGTTTCACTGCGTGTCAACTCGCGCAGACTGAAATTTTTGGTAACTTGCATTTCGGTTCTCCATGTTCTTTTCAAATAAAAAGCCGCCTAAACGACAGGCGGCTATCTCAATAATTCTGCATACAAAGTTTTGATGATACGAAAACGCCGCAAAGCTCTATATACTCCGCGACGTTTTACTTTTTTCAGGCAAACTATTTCAAACCATGCCGATGCTGCCATTTGACAACCCGTACCGAACGGCTGCCGAAATATACACAGGCGGCAATATCCATCATAAATTTGCCTAAGCTCGGCGTCAGCCCGTAAGCAAAGACTATGTAAAAGGTATAGATCGCTCCACCTAAAAAGGCGAGATACGCCCACGCCTCCGGCGACAATGCACTCCACTTGCGCCCATTCAGACGACAAATCATCAAGTACGCCGAAATCAGTGATGGGGCGGCAGAAAGAATCAAAAGTAATTTCATTTTTTCGGTCTCCACGGCAGAAGGTTCAGCAGCCACTCCACAATATCGTCTGCATGCTTTTCGAACGATGGCCAGACGGCGCGGGCAAATCTCAACAATACCTGCCACAACAAGCCGACAACGACGGGGGCAAAGGCATGTGCAAACTGTATGCGCTGCTCACCCAGCGACGGATGGCTGCCAACTACTTCGCCGATTAAGAAATGCGTCAGCGGTGGGGCAAAAGCGCCACCCAAAAGCCCGCCGATAACGATATAGGCCACTACCATCCAGCGGCTTTTCGGCTCGCTTATCATCGTTACCGCCGCCGAAGCCACCGCGCCCAGCACGACTGCATCGACAGGCATCCCCAACAGATGACCTGCGCCGACCACACCGCCGAAAGTATAAACGGCGGCAGGGGTAATAATCGGTTCAGACATTTTCTTTTCCCTTATGCGAAGGTCGTCTGAAACTGTTTTTCAGACGACCTTCCGTGTTATGAATCAGATGGCTGCTTCAGGCAAATCGGCATAGACCAACTCCGCGCCGGTCAGGCTGTTGGCGGAAATAGGCTGACCGTAGGCATCGACCGCACCCTCTTCAACCGCCGCCACAACAGCCTGGTATGCCCAGTCCAATACATCCGTACCGCGCGGCGGCACGCCCGGAATATTCAACTGCATCGAACCGACCGAACGTCCGCGACGTTCAAATGTCGATTTGCGCACGTAGCTGTCTAACGACACCACATTAAAGCCGGTTGCATAATCCAGCGATATATGTCGGATGACGTGAAACTCGGCAGAACTGTCGGTTTCGGTATCGATGATTTCACGGTTGATTCCGACGATGATTTGATTTTTGTCTTTTGACATGATGGTTTCCTTTGGATAAAAAAAGACCGTCTGAACCATTCAGACGGTTTCGGTTTTGCAGCCGTATCTATTTCCGTTTCCGAAAATGACGGTAGAAAAGGATACAGGCTAAAAATAAAGGCAGCAGAAAGCGCGCATAGGGATACCACGGATGGTCTGCATGCCAGTATCCGTACCGTCCCTGTGGAACGGTATCATAGCGGTAACTGTCGGGGAAAAAGTTGATCCAAACCGTTACTGCCAGCCATAAGGCTATATCCCTGACTGCTTTCATTTACTTCTGCTCCTGTTTAAATTCCCAGCAATTCCATTTCAAAGCGCGAACGCCAACGGGATTGCGCGGTTACGATGCAGACTTTCAGACGGCGGTCTTTTGCAGTGTACTTTAACCAGCTTTCGTAAAATGCCTCAAGGACTTTAACGGCATTATTAACCTTGCTTTGCTTCAACACTTTAAACACTTCATCACGGGTTTTACTTTTCAGATAGCTTCCAAACGACGAATTCCCAAAAATAAGCGGAATTTCGTTTGGCGCAAGTTTGACAATACTTCCTGCAATACCGTCTGCCAACACTGCCATCGGCTTGATGCGCTCATGGCAGGTCGCAATTTCGTCAAACATCTTGTCCGCCATATCAACGACGGTTTCGGTAATTTGACCGGGCTGTACCTTGACAGCTCCGTCGAATAAAGCGTTAATGATTTTAACATAGGCTGTACGTTTTGCCTGATCCATAATAAACCTCCATAAAAAAAGCCCACCCTCAGGCAGGCAGAAAAAAGCCGCCCTTTCGGACGGCTAAAATTTAAACAATAAGACAGACGATACCCGATAAATCGCCCAGGGGCGAATAATCAAAATTGCCGCTAATGCGGCAGAGGATATGCAACGAATGCGCTGCACCATCGATACCCTTCTGGAAAGATATACTGCCTATCTTTGGCAGATGGAATGGGACGGAAAAACTGATAGGTATCCCACCGGAAATATGCGCAGACGGAATATCTATAGAAACCATCTGATTTCCCACACGGACATTTCGATTGAATCCACTCGTCCATGTACTGTATCTAGGCTCGCTCCTATGTTCTATCCTTTTCTCCGGAGACTGAATCGTAACCTCCCGCTGAATCACACCATCCATGTACAGTTGTAGGCTGACAACTGCACCGTTTTCTGCAACAGCAAAAACCGGCGGTACGATGACCGTCCGGCGTGCTTTTCGGCTATCAGGGATTTGGCATATCAATTCCTGATAACCTAATGGCGACTGCTTCAGCTCAAACGTCCTGACCGCCACGACATCTCCGATGATATTAGCGGCCTCCAAATCCACAGCTTCGATTCTCGCGCCGCGTATCGTACCGCCGTTGATCAGACCTGCATTGACGGTTGCACCATTCAACGTCGGCGCTTCGACGGTTAGGTTGGCTGCAAGATGCTTCGCCAAGACGGAACCTGAAGCAAACAAATCACCGTTCAACGCCTGCTTTGCCCTGCCGTTTTCGATAACGGTAACGAAAGCGGGCGTAACCGTCTTATCTTTCGGATCGACATAAGCAACTTTATCTGCCATCAGGAGGATTTCGCCGCTTCCCGTCTTTCCATCGGCTCCCACTGCAACCCCTGCAACTGCACGACGGCCGCCTGCTATTGCCTCAGTCTTCAGCGTGTACAAAGACTGTATTTTCCCTCCTATCTCTGCAACAGCAGAACTGGCCTGCTGAACTTTAGCCGACAAGGCCGTCAAAGCAGACGTATCGGCGTTACTGTCCTCCGGTGCAGGACTCCAGTCAGTTGCTACTGTGCCGCGCTCCAGTTTTACACCCGAAACCTTGATGGAATCAGACGTTTGATACCGCGCCTGAACGATGATGCCTCGGAGTGCCTTTACCTCTTTGGCAACCGTGTGTTTGGCGACAATACGCTGTTTCAGCGTTTTGGTCGTACCGCTGACGGCTTCATCGTACCACGCAGCAAAATACCCGATAGAGTTGTCGGCGTAGGTCACAGAAAATTCCGCGCCGATTCGTGGATATGGTTTGCCATAAGGCGATGTGGCGTTTAGCAGTTCAATATCGCAAGAGATAATCAAACTGTCGCCTTGCTTCAGATCCAAAGCAGCCGAAACGTCGATAGTAACGTTTTTGGTCTGATTATTCCCGCTAACGGTCAACACTTTGCCGGCTGTTCCTGTTGATAAGGCGTAGTTCCGGCCGCCGACTTCAACATTCTCCAGCTTCGCCGTCAACGTGTTGATTTCAGACGA
Source organism: uncultured Neisseria sp. (assembly GCA_937914605.1). GTDB lineage: Bacteria > Pseudomonadota > Gammaproteobacteria > Burkholderiales > Neisseriaceae > Neisseria. Next base: position 6,233 of record CALDNV010000138.1, on the reverse strand, counting down.
CCGGGCAGCATCATTTCGACTGACGGTTTCTGCAAGACGGTCAATTTTTGCCGATGCCGTATCCGAGTAAGACTTGGCATCCGCCAAGGCTTTATCTGCTTTGGCTTTAGCATCCGCCGCCGCTTCGCGCTTGATTTGTGCATCTTTGGCCGCCGCATCGGCAATTGCCGCAGCCTTGGCCGCATCAGACTTGGTCTTGGCATCCGCCGCCGCTGCCGCCTGTGCTGCATCTGCTTTGGCCTGTGCCGCTCTTTCTGCCGCCGCCTGTGCTGCATCTGCCTTAACTTTGGCGTCTGCCACTGCCGCTGCAACGGCCGCCGTTTTAGCATTATCAGCATCACGCTTCCATTCTGCCGACAATGCGTTGCGGGCGATAGTGGCAACTTCGTCCTTTTCCGCCTTGGCAGTCTGCAATCGTGTGATCTCTGCCTGATTTCCGGATGCTACTGCCTTAGCTGCACGAATTTCTTCGGTTTGTGCCTTATCGGTTTCAACCTGTGCTGCTTTATAGGCAGTCAATTCAGCCGATAAAGCCGATAACGCAGACGCATCGGCGTTACTGTCCTCCGGCGCGGGACTCCAGTCAGTTGCTACTGTGCCGCGCTCCAGTTTTACACCCGAAACCTTGATGGAATCAGATGTCTGATAACGTGCCTGCACAATCAACCCGCGGACGGCCTTCACATCTTTCGCCACCGTATGTTTTGCAACCAGACGACGCTTCAGCGTCTTCGGTGCATCTTTGACTGCTTCGTCATACCATGCGCTAAAGTAGCCTATCGTGTTGTCCGAATAAGTGACAGAAAGCTCAACACCGATGCGCGGATACGGTTTGCCGAACGTGGACGTCGCATTAACAATGTCGATATCACAAGCAATAATCAGCGCGTCCCCCTGTTTTAAATCCAAACTCGAAGACACATCCAATGCAACGGATTTGGTCTGATTGTTGCCGCTTACCGTAAGAACCTTATCCGCCGCAGCCGTCGATAAGGCGTAGTTCCGTCCGCCGACCTCAACATTCTCCAGCTTCGCCGTCAACGTGTTGATTTCAGACGACCGGGCAGCATCCTGACGCGTTACGGTTTCCCGCAATGTCGAAATACTGCTTTCTGCATTACCAAGTCTGACAGCCAGTGTTTCACGCGCCTGCGCCTCGGCTCTGTCGCCATCGGCACGGGCTTTTTTTTCGGCTTCCAGTCCTGCGGCGGTATTGCCTTGCGCAGACGTAACAGTTTGGATTTGCTGCGCCTGCTGCTCATTGACAGCTTCTGTTGCGGCAATACGCGTACCGATTTCAGATGACTTTCTGGCAAGCTCGGCAGTGCGGGCAGACGATTCCGCCTGTATTGCCGCCGTCCGCGCCCGTGCTTCCTCCTGTAAGGCTTTAGCACGTTCCGCTGCCTCTGCTGACACTTTCAATCCCGCTGCCGCAGCCATATCCCGATTCAGCGTATCTATCAGCTCCCTGCTTAATGCAGACTTCCCGATTGCCCCCTGAATCTGCTGCACTATCGGCGCAGGATTGTTGTCTGCCCTACCCTGTACGGCAGCGGTAAACTCCCCCGTATTTCCTGCAATATCACGAATGCGCACCCAGAAATAATAAACGTCGGCAACGCCGACGCCGGTTAAGGTATAGCTGTTTTGCGGATACGCCAGCGACGCAAGTTTCGTTGCCGTCTGAAGATTGTTGGTCTTGCTATACCACAGCTCGGAAACCAACTCGGAAACAACGGTTTGCGGCAATACCCAATCCACGGCCACAGACAGTGTTTTCGGCGTCGTCCTCAATCCGGTAACGGTATAGTCGATACTCCAAGCCTTAATCAACGGTGCAGACAATACACCCCGTGCATTACGGCCGCGCATTTCCGCCCGATAATTGCCGTTCGGCAGATTTTCCAGACGGATTTCCGCTGTCTGTGCATCAGGGATATGGCGGTATAGGCTGTTGTTACGGTAAATCTTAATATCGTAAGTTAAAACCTGACCGTTTGCGGCCAGGTTGTCCCATGTCATCACAACTGTCCCACCGTCGGTATTGACAGCCGCATCGGTCAACACAGGGGCGGTGTTGTGCAGCGTGGTAATTTCATGGTCAAAATGCGCAAAACTATCCACGGCAGCATATTTTTTCGGGTCATGCAGCAACGCGGTAACGGTATAAGTACCCGCATCCGTATTCTCTTTGATGCCGATGGCACGGTAGAGGCGCGGCTTGACTTTGCCGGATAAAACCCACGTATCGCCAGCCTGCAACGGCACCTCACGCTCCAAAGTAACCTTATTGCCTGCTGCCGCAGTTATCTTCGCTGATTTCAGACTACCGCCTTCAGAATAAAACACCAAGGCTCCGACCGCATCGGATACAGGCCGATCCAGCGTCAGCACATTGCCCGAAATGGCGGCAACACGTCCAGACAACTCTGCACCCGCGTATTGGTTGTCCATAATCTGCACGATGTCGTAAGGCAGATGCTTCAACCCCTCACGCCCGATTTCAAACGTTACGGCGTTCTGCTGCCGCAACTCAGTTTGCAGCGTCCATGCGCCGAAACGTGCCGCCTGCCCGCGCGAATCGCAGCCGAACGCAGTAATCTGCTTGATATTCAAACCATAGCGGGCGATGGCTTCGTTGTCGGCTACATATTCTGTTTTAGCGCGATAGCCATCGTATTTGTCTATATACTGCACATGAACAGCAGTATGAATGGACTTCAACGCTGCACCCGCATAATTAAACAGGCCGTCTTTAACATTGGCATTGGTATATTGCGCCACCGGATCGGCGTCGGCATCCATGACGACGGATACTTGCTGTCCGTTCCAAACCGGTAAACCGGTAAAGACGCTGGCAAGATTGTTCAAAAATTCACCTGCCTGCATCAGGTCGGTAATGTAGGCATTGCAGACGAAACGCGGCTCTTTGCCGCCGAAGCCGTCATCGACCGGCTCGTCGCAATATTTCCCGATTTGGTACAGACTCCATTTGTCTATGTCTGCCACATTCAGACGACGTGCCAGCGTGGAAAATCTCGACTGGGTCAGCACATCGTAAAAAACCCATGCCGGGTTGTTTGTCCATGCGGTTTTGAAACTGCCATCCCATGTTCCACCCGTATATTGGCGGGTTTCAGGATTGTAATTGGACGGCACTTTGACCAAGCGGCCTTTCATCAAATAATTGCGACGCGGAATCTGATTCCCGAATTGCGCCGAATCAATCGACAATGCCGCAAACGCGGTATGCGGATAGCTCAATTTCGCATCAACGATTTCAACGTAGGACGAAAAATAGGTATTGTTGCTGACCTTATCGGTCTTGGAATCAGGCGAAATTCGGAAAACACGGATATTGAACGGCACTTGCGGCACCACATCAAATTCGACATCCTGATAATATGTCCCGCTGGATTTTTCATTGAAACGCACCTGATTTGATGCCTGCACACCATTGCTGTTTATCAACTCAACACGCATTAAGGTATCAGCAGGCACGGTGTCGCCATTGTCTTCAACCTGCGCATTCCGCTCGACAGCGACCGTAATCCGCAAACGGCTGACCAATTCGTCGGTGACGGCGCGAACAATCGGCTGATTCTGCTTCACCGCAGCCGAAACGGCTACGGTGCGCTCGGAAGCATCGAAACCCGGAACATAGGACTGGTCTTGCTCGCCACGCTGGAAATAACCCGTAACTCCATTAAAATTGTAGCTGCCGTCGGAGTTTTGGACAGGAGTGTCATCAAAATACACGCTTTTGAACGGTGCATCATCGCCGTTGGCAAACCCCGAAACCACACCTTCGGATACCGCATCAATAATCCGCAGCGACTGGGCGCTGGATAAACTGTTTGGGGCTTCATAAGGTGTCCGTTGTCCTCCGCCCGATTTGCCGCCCATACTATTTCCTTTCCTGATTCAAAACCTTACTTCACGGTATTCAGAATACCGATCAAAGCCCAAAAATACACAAACAAAAACAGACACGCCGCGAAGTTTGCCCCTTCGCGGCGTTTCGCTTTTTCAGACGACGTTTCAGCCCGAAAACGCCGCCTTATAATTGCGCGCCCGCACGCTGTCGTCTGAAAAGTCGGTACGGTATTTCTGCCCGTTCGGCGCGGTTGCTGCTACACCTTGAACGAATGTCTTGGACAAACCCAAATTCAACACCGCACCTGACGAAGCCGCCGTCGATGACGGTTCGATACGGCGGGACTGCACACCCTGCGATACAACACGGCTGCCGCAGTAGCAAAGCCCGTAAGCCAACGGCACAGGGCGACCCTGTGCCGCTGTATTGGCAAGGTTGGAAAAAGCAGAATTCTTACTCTCTTCCACCCCCTTGCCGCCGGCATTCAATTTGGGCTGCTTGGTCAACATTTGGGCGACACCGCCCGCTACCATGCCGATACCGACGGCGATAAGCTGCGTACCACCGGCCCAACTCGTAAACGCGCCGACTACAATCAAAACCGCTCCGATAACAGTTTGAATCAACCCGCCATTTTTACCTGCACCCTGTACGCGCGGAACAATGTGCAATACACCGTCAGCAGGCCGTCTGAACACGCTACTTATCGTTTCTTCCGACTGGTCTTTACCGTCAAACCGCACCTGATACACCCCGTCCCGAATCCGCTGACGCAAGCCTTTGATTTGGGTAAACAGAGCGTGCAGGGCTTCGGCGGGCGTCTCGACGTGCAAAACAAAACGGCGGCCGTATTCGCGCAGGCCGCCGTACAGACAAACAGTAATCATGCTTGCTCCTTATGGATGTTTCAACACACAGGACGACACATAAAGCGTCGCCCTATGTGCCGTCCTGATTTGGAAGGGGTTACGCCCCTCCCAAATAAATTCTGATTCTACCGCCCTAAAGGGCGGGGTTTCAACCGAAAGGAAATACGATAAAATCGTTCTCAAGTGCCTGCATCATAGCCGGCTCGAAATCGGGATGCCGCCAAACGCTGTGCGTAACATCCGCCCAATAGCGGGTATAAGGTACACGGCAGCTCAATTGATTATAGGCATGGTGCAGCATCCAGTCGTTGCCCAAATACAGGACGGCATGGGACGCATGCCCGCCCGTTGCCGTCAAGACCACATCACCGGCGCAAAGGCTGTCTGAAATACGGAAAAACCCGCAATTTTCCAAATGCTTTTCCAAAAAGTCCGCCGCCGCGTCCTCATCTATATCACCGCGCGGATGGTCGGGGAAAACCAGCCCCATCAACATGAAGGCATCGCGCACCAGCGTGCCGCAATCCGTCTTGCCGTATTCGAAGACACGCCCGCGCAAATGCGGAACGGGGCGGAACAGTTTCAAACGACCTTGTGTAACCAAAATCCAAGGCAAGCCCGTTTCGACCTGCATCTGTCTGTCCGCACCCGATAAAAACGGCTCGCCGCGCGGATGGGAATGCACGACTGCCACAATCTCGCCGACGCGCTCCGCCGCCATCCAGTCGTCAGCGGAAATCTCAAAGGTTTCATGCGGGCTTTCGGCGCAATTGGACAAAGGCAGAAACTCATAGCCTTCATAACTGAAAACCAAAACCCCGCACATTTCAGACGGTACGGCTTCTTCAGCACACGCCAGCATTTTGCGCCGTACTTCTTCACTTAACAAATTCAAATCCATCATGTCGTTACCTTGTCGCTAGACGGGAAACCGCCGAACGGCAAAACCGCCGTCGCACCAAACCGCGCCCTACATCCTGTCAGTGTTTTGCTGCATACGTCTTTGGACGCATCGTCCGTGGGCATATCGAAACGGTCGGCAACCGCACGCCCCGTATAACCGCACCCTTCGCCGCGATACTGCCAGCAGCAGGTATTTGCCAGCATAATACGGGCAGGAATGACCGAACCATCCGATTCAGACGGCGCGGCGAGTTCAAAGGTTGCCGTTTCTGCATTCAATGCCGTCATCCGTTCAACCAAATATTTGCCGACGACTTCCTGCATCGGGTCTGCGGTCGGATTGCGCCCGGACTGGAAATTGACCGCATCTAAAAACTTGGCATAGGTTTGACGGCGCACAACCAGTACGCCGACGAGCTGACCGAACTGATCCGCCGCGCCCGTAATCAAACCCAAGAGATTCGATACCGTCAGCGTCGGACGGTTGCCCGCGCCTTGCGAAGTTGATTCAAAGCCGTCAGCCTTAATCGGATAAGGCTCATATGCCTGTCCCTGCCAGACAACCGCCGTACCCCGCTCGTTGA